>JAIDFD010000069.1 GCA_029054485.1 Clostridia bacterium
GTCGCAGGTTGCACGCTCTCTTCCACGCTCTGCGGTATAGCCGCTACTGGCGCGGGCGAAACTCCGCTGTTCCTTAACGCCGAAGCTATCACTGCTCCGATAAAGTCGGGATTTGTCGCCATTTCCGCGGGCATTTGAGCCGCTTGATTTACAGGCATTGTCTGTGCAGGAAGCTGCTGCACCGCAGGAGTTGTTCCTCCGCCGCGCACAAAACGCTCTTCCGCGAGCATTGCTCGCTCTTCCATTGAGCGGTAAGACTTTTCCTCCGCCGCTCTTGCGCGTTCTTCCGCAAGTCTGCTTTCAGCCGTTCTCGCCCGCTCTTCCGCGAGCATAAGCCTTGCATCTTCATATCCGCCCGAACCGCCGTTCTGCAACTGCGGCATAGGCATTTGCATAGGCATCTGCATAGGCATATACTGAGGCATAGGCATAGGCATTTGCATAGGCGGTTGAGAATAGCTTGCACTCATATTCTGTCTTGCCTTGATTTCCGCAAGCTCCGCTCTTATCTCTGCAAGTACGGAGTTATCTGTCTGAGCATACTGCGGTTGCTGTTGAACGGGTTGCTGTACGGGCGGTTGCTGAGGTTGCGGCTGCATAGCCATAGTTGCCATTCCTGCGCCTGCCATGCCCATTCCCGCCTGTGCGCGGATCTTTTCAAGCTCGGCTTCCTGCTTTGCCTTCGCAAGCTCGCGTTCCGCTTCAAGCTTTTCTCTTTGCATCTGGCGCTCTTCCTCGCGGCGCTGTCTTTCCTCTTCCTTACGCTGTTTCTCTTCCTCTTTCTTTGCCTTGATTTCCTCGCGCTCTTCCTTAGATTTCCTGCGCTTGCATGCTACTACTATTATGATTATTAAAAGTATCAACAGCGCCAGCGCAATAAGGAACCATGCCCATACCGGAAGTCCAAGCCAGGTCTTGGTCATAAAGTCCTTGACGCTGTTCATAAACGCCGCCGCGCCGCTTTGAGGTACCGTGTAATTTATCTGCGGACTCGTACTCGCAAAAGTTTCGTCTGATTGCTTGAACACAACGTTACCGTAATCCGAATCGGTGCCGCCGAACACTGCCTCGACCTTGAAAGATTTTCCGCCCTTGATTTCGGGCTCTTCCAAAAGATTGCCATCGCCATCATAGTAACGGTAGCCCACGTCGAGCGTGCCGCCCGCGATTAAGTCTTTTATCGTCTGCGGCAAATTGAGCGTTGCGCCGCTCGCGCTCTTGTTCCAGAGGTTTGTAGTGTCTACTACAAGCGGGCTTACGTTCCACAGAATTTGCGCCATTTCATCGCTGACCGCGGAAATTTCGTTATCTGCGGCAACCGCTTTTGTAAGCGAAAAACTTACCGCAACAGCCGTGCTTGCGCTCGCCCATTTATAGTTGTGGTCGGTTATGGTAAGCACTGCTGTGTAGCCGTTTTTGCTCACGTTACGGATTTCATCGATATCGCCGCTGAGGTCGATTATTTCCTTGTACTGCAAATAACTTCCGCCGAGATAATCAACGAGGTCTACCGTCTTGCCCGAGAAAATTATTGCGCCGAGCGTGGGCAAAGGTATTTCTTTCTTTTCTATCGTGAACTTCACCGTAGACTCGGTCAATGCATACGAGTCTACGTCTGTAAGGCTGATTTCAATTATATAAAGCCCTGCATCCGCGTTCTTAAAGTCGAATTCCGCCAACTTGCCGAGGTAATTATCCGTAGATATGCTGTTTTTGTAAATGAACAAGTTGTAGAAGCTCGCATTGAGAAGGTTGCCGTCTTCGTCCGTTATTTTCAGAATATCCGATACGTTTACGCTGTCGCCGTATACCGAACTCGTCTTGAGTTTGTCTACAATCGCCAAATCTTTGCAGTCGCCCAAAGTGAATGCTACAAAGCCGTCGAGTCCGCTCGCATTGTCCGTTATCGTCTTGCCTGTAACGTCTTTCAGAGCATACTTATCCGAACCGCTGACCGAAGTATCGATTACCGGTCTTACCATTATCGCAAGCGAATCCTTTGAGTTTACCTTATAACTGCCGTTAGGGTCGATCAGCGCCTGCAATGCCGAGTCGCCAGTGCCAATCAACGCGCCGGGTTGCGGCGTGCCTGACGTCATATCCACAAGATAATACTCGTATGTAACGTACTGCGACAAAGTCGGGTCGTCGAATTTTACTACGGGCAACTGGTAGGGCGAGCCGTACATGTCTTTTACAAGGTCGCCGTTATTGTCCCTGATATAGTCGTAAGTAATCGAACCCATGTCGATTATCTGCTCGCTAATAGTTACGGTGTATGTCTGAGTTTTTATTGTATTGTAGTTGGTCTCAACGTCATAGTTGACCATAAAGGACAAACTGCCGGGGCCCTTTCTGTTGCCCAAATATCCCGTAGACGCGATTGTCGCGTTCGTAACGCCTGTGGGATAGGGCTTTTTAATCTGGAACTCGATATTCTTACCATTGTATTCGGGGAGCTTATCGGGGTCATAATCCTTCCATTCGGAGTCGCTCTCGCCCGAATATCTGTACTGCAAAGACGGCGTTTTGATTGCGTCCTCGCTTACGTCGCCCTTATCTATCGTGTAGGTGAAAGTAAGCGTGCCGTTATAGTCGTCTATGCGGATATACTTGAATTTCGTGCCTGTATAGTCCGACTCCGCAGGCAGTTTGTTGTCCGCCTGCTCGCTCGCTTTGACAGATATATTTACGGTCACGGTAACCGTGTCCGCCTTGGCAAAACCACTGCCGACCGCAAGCGCAGTGCCGTTAGAATATTTGTATGTATAAGCACCCGATGTCTGCAAATAGCTGATTTCCGAAAAATCAAGGGTAATAAAGTACTCTACCGCTTTTTTCGTACTCTCGTCATAAACATACTGCAAATTCTTTGTACCCGCGGCAGTATCGGTTACGGGCAGTTCCTTTGCATCGTCGTTTTCGCCCATTGTGCTGTCTTTGTAGACTGTCTTAATATCGTCAAGGCTTGCCTCGGCTGCGCTTATCGTTACGGCTTTTGTGTAAGTTGCAAGCGCGGCGGCGGGGTCGTTATCGTCAACCTTGGTCATATAGTTTTTATTGACAGGATATTTATCCGAGTCGGCGAGCTTTATAACAACCGTATAGCTACCCGTTGCGTGCTTGCCCTGCGCGTTTATGAGATTTTTGAAAAGTAACTCATTAGGGATTGTCGCGTTGTCGGGGTTAATATCTATACTGCTGTCGCCGTCTGTCGTGAAATAGAACCATATTTCAAGAACAGGCTCTTCCGTATCGCCGCCATTGGGCGTCGCCGGTCCCTTGCCTGCCGCATACGCATATGTCAGCTTGCTCTTTTCATCGTTCGCCTTTATCGTCCAGCTACCGCTTGTCGCGCTCGACGTGAACGTAAATTCAAGCGTTTTCGGCGTGATTTCATAAGTAACCTTGCGGACGGGCGCGGGGTTGGTTTCCTTCGCGTCGCTCCACATATAGTCGCGCACCACTTCTTTTCCCGAAGTATTCGTTTCGGTAAGCAGTTGGTAATAAACGTAATACTGATCCGCTTGGGTGGCTTTTAAGGTCAAACCAGTCGTTCCCGCCGAAGTGAGCGAGTACAAATTGTTGCCGTCGCTGTCCTTCGGGAGCTGTCCTTTAAGATAGGTCACGCCGTCGTTATCAAGCGTGCCGTAGGTCATATACTTAGGATCGAACTTCGAAATCGAGAACGAAAGCTCGTTGGCGGTATATTCCTTTGCGGCAGCCGCAGATGAAGACTGCTCGACGGGCGCGGTAACTTTCATTCGCGTTATCGCGTATTCCCGCGTAGCTGTTTCTCCTTTCGCGGGCACCAATTTGTAGTTGCTCGTCTTTGCGTTTTTATCTTCAAACAATACAGTGTAATTATCCGCGTGCTGAGGATAGTTACTGCCCTTACTACTGCCGTCGCGCACGTTATCGATTTTATCGATTACGTTATCGCCGAACTGGTCGTCTGAACCCGTAAACTTCAATACAACGTAAGGTATTTTTGTTGTGGTAGTGCTGGGGGTTGAAGTATTGTCCGCTGTAACTGGCAGAGTATAGTCCAAATATACCCAAGGCGCGGCGGACTTGCCGGTTGCAGGCGTAAAGGTCTGCGCAAACTCCACTTCCCAGTCGGTATTCAAGCCGATATTATCCCAAGTGTATTCAATCTCTTTTTGGCCTATCGTGAAATACGCAACTCTATACCGCTCTTTCTGCTTTTGGTCGGTCGTTGCCGTGTCGTAATTCAGCAAATCGTCAGCCCATTTTAATGTATCGTCTAAAAGCTCGATTGTGATTTTGTAATCACCCGCGTCTTTTAAATCGGTTGCAACGTTAGGATCTACTACAAGACTTTGCGTTATTCCGTCACTACCCAACTCTGGCTCTTTGAACGAAGAACTTTCGTCTGTAAGAGGAATGAACTCATATGTGAGTTTTACTCTTGAAGTATCAGCGTAATAGCCTTTAAGTTTTTCATACCAGTCGGGATCGAGATACGAAAGAGTATGTTGTACGTTGTTGAAAGTTACGGTCTGAGCCGTACCGTCGTAAGCTGTTGTTTTTGTAATATCTGTCGGTTCGTCCAAAACCACAGCCTTTTCTGCCTGCGTTAAATTTAAGTGCAGAGCAGGTCGTACCGCCAAATTTCGTGCTGTTAAAGCGTGATAATAAGCTCCACTAGCCGACATATAACAAGCAGAATATGTAATGTAATCAGTAGCGGAACGCGTCCAAACAAATTCTTTATCGCTAAATGTACCCGAGGTATTCCATGACACAGGGGTAGCCGTTCCTTCCATGCTTTTTGTTTGACCTGTTATAGCATCTGCGCTCGCGCCCCACACGGTGCCCCAAAGACCTATCAAATATTCGCTCGTAACACCGCCGCTGATATGACCAGTCTCAGATAAACTTGGTAACCAAATATAATCATTACCCCAATCGTTGTATCCAGTAGTACTATAAGCCGCGTTATATATAGTCGAACAGTACCAATAGCCCTTGTGAGCATTACTTGCATAATTCTTAATTATAGTATTACCATTATCGTTTTCAGACAACGCCTCATTAAGCCAATAACTGCGCATTCCACCGTCTGTTAAAATTGCTTGATAGTTATGGTCCAAATAATAAGTATATTTGAGTTGTGACGGAGTGTCGATATACGAAATTAAAGATTTATTTGCTTTATTTGAGTCAGTTGAAAGAGCATTATTATTAAGAGTATAGATTGCCCAATCGTTATTTAACCTTTCATCAGAAGATACTGATCCATCTAACGGAGCTGTTGTTGCCGTTGCCGAATTGGACCACGCATAACTGGTCGCAGCCCCATTAGGATCACCAGCATTAAGCGTCTGAACCCTTACTTTACTTGACGAGTATGTATTTGAAACATATTGTGTTGTCGAAGGTGTACCATTTGCAGGCGAGGATGTTTTTTCATACCAGCCAAAAGAAGTACGAACTGGTTCACCTGTTGTCTTATCTCTCTGTACATCTGCAAGCCAAAGAGTTGCAATAACATCGCCATTTATGTCACGCGTAACAAAAGTAACGGTCCAAGTCTGTCCGCCGAAATCAACCAAAATATTTTTGTTTTCGTTATTTGTGTACAAATCGTAAGCCGAAATGTATTTAGGAATTGTCACAGCACCTGTAATGCTGGTTGTTGAAGTTCCATAAGATACATCTGTTCCTGTAACAGAATTTAAAACGTCCTTAAAGGTAGCATTTTTTTCACCCGTTAGAGCAGTGTATAAAGCCGTAAGGCTTGAAGCATTAAATACCTTGCCAGATGATGAATTATAATCAGTGACTGTTAATTCAGGAACAATTATATTTGTACCGCTCGTAAAATTGCCGCTTGATTGCGCCTTAACTTTTACACCGCTTAACACACTAATTGAACACGCTAAAATCACCGCGCAAAACACAGTTAAGATTATTGTTACAATATTCCTTTTTTTAATTTTCATATACTTTCCTCCTTATTGTTTTAAAACAATAAAGTTTTTTATTCATTTTGTCATTCTGAGCGGAGCGGAGCGTAGCGCAGTAAGTCTTGTCATTCTGAGCTAAGTCGAAGAATCTTTATATATTCCCCGCCTTGTCATTTCATTCAGCCCCGAGCAGACCACGAGGGGATTCTCTCGCGCTCCGCACTCGAAATGACACACCTTAACTTGCTTAGTACATTAGGTAATATCTTAGGCAAGCGGGCGGCGCATATCACACATTTGCACTTTCCTTTTTTTTATTGCGCCGCCGCTTAGCAACCTAAGGTTTATCCCCTATGGACGCCCGCCGCATTGCGGCCGCAAAAACGGCGTGAGATTATAAACAGAAC
>JAIDFD010000007.1 GCA_029054485.1 Clostridia bacterium
TTTAAAGGCGTTTGCTGGGCTTGGGCGTTCGGTTGGAGCATTAGTATGGTTATCGCGCTCGTGTTCTGGTATATGCATGTAAGAAAATTCCCCAAAAAGCAGACCGCTGAAATTTCAACGGAAAACACTACCGATACAACGGCTTGACATTCATTTTACATTATGATAAAGTAAAGACACAAATTATATAGAAGGAAAAACAAATGTATCCCAAACCTCTATTTACAATTTTCGGCAGGGGCGTATATCTTTACGGCATATGCCTTGCTCTCGGAATAATTGCGTGTTTCATTTTTCTTTATATCACTATGAAGAAAAAGAAGTTTAACGATGCGTCAATAGACATGATTATTTTTATCGGCTTTTTCGGTACGGCGTTCGGCATTTTCGCCGCTATGCTGTTCCAGTCGGTATATAACTATATAGATAATCCCGCCGCGGGTTTCCACCTTTCCGGAATGACCTTTATCGGCGGACTTATCGGCGGCGTTGTCAGCTTTTTGGGCGTGTACAACCTGTATATTTACGTTATTCACCCCAGAACCAAAATCGGGTGGTTAAAGCCCGAACTCAACGCGACCCTTTCGGACGCGCTTCCGTTCATTCCCATTGCGATAACCATTGCGCACGCGTTCGGGCGTTTGGGTTGCTTTTTCGGCGGCTGCTGCTACGGTGCGCCCGCTGACTGGGGCTTGTATTGCGCAGGCTCTTACGATGAAGTCACGGGTATATTTACGTTAGGCGAAAAGGTCATTCCCACCCAGCTCTTCGAAATGTGCTTTTTGCTGTTGCTGGGCGGCGCTATGGCGCTTTTGTACTTCAAGTTTAAATTCAATTACAACTTTGCAGTATACGCGATAGCTTACGGAATTTGGCGCTTTATTCTGGAATTTGTACGCGATGACGACAGAGGACAGTTTTTGGGCACGGCTTTAACGCCCTCGCAGTTCTGGTGTATTTTTATGGTAATACTCGGCGTGGGTTATGTGTTCCTGCAAATGTATTGGCTCAAAAAGCTGATGCGGCACCCCGAGCTTGCAAACTCCGCGCCCGCACCCGTAGAAGAGGAAGAGAAAAAGCCCGCACCCGAATGGGAAAAGGTTGAAGAAAAGGCGGAAGAGAAGCCCGCCGAAGTTGAAAATACTCCTGCGGTTGCCGAAAAAGCCGAAGAGGAAAAAACTGCCGAGACCGAAAAGCCCGCGGAAGAAAAACCGGAAGAAAAACCCGCGGAACCCGTTAAAAAGTCAACCGCGTCAAAGTCGGGCGGCACCGCCAAAAAGACGGCAAGCGGTACTAAATCAACCGCGGCAAAATCAACGGCTTCAAAGACCGGCGGTACAAA
>JAIDFD010000070.1 GCA_029054485.1 Clostridia bacterium
ACGCCGAAAAGATTGAAGTATTCCGCCGTGCTGTCCGCAAGCACTTTTTCGTCGTCGATGATAAGGCAATTATATTTCATAGCGCACCTCTTACTTAGTATACCATTTTTAAAAGGTTAAATCTTTAATAATTTCTTAAATTTTCGGGCAAAGAGAAAAGCGGAGACTTTGTCTCCGCTTTTCAACCAGTAATAAGGAGGTACGTCTTCGGAAAAATCAAACCGAAAACTGAAATGAGTTAAATAATTCTTATATTGTGCGCCGCCTGGATTATAGACAGCTTTTCAACGTCGGGCAAAAGCTTTACAGCGCCCGATACTTCGCCGTTGCAGTAAACGTAAGCAGTCTTTTCGCCGACTTTGCAGACCGCAAATTTTTCTCTGCCGTAATTCTGTACGCACTCGGCTTCAGCGGAAATTCCGTCTTCTGCAAAAGTTAAATCGTAAGGCGTACATTCGTAGATAAGTTTTTCGTTAAACGCTTTTTTGACGCCCATAGCCGAAATCAGCTTCAACGCGATTGCGTCCGAACAAGGCAAAACGCAGTCCTCTATTTCAAGGAAGAATTTTACTACCTTCTTTTTCTTCATAACGCCGTTTACTTCAACGCTGTCCACTACCTTATTCTTGATAAGCTTGCCTTCGAATTTAATAAGCTCGGGCATTGCCTCAACCGCGGTTTCACCGTTTTGGATTAAAGAAATTTTCTTTAAATCCATGTTGATATTAGCTTTGCCTTTCTTCACCGCTTCGTCCGATACGGCGAACATTCTTCTCTCGCCAAGCTCGAACGATATAACGTATTTGCCGTTAATCTCTTCGCAGTCGGCTACGGTAACAACCGCGTCCTTACCGCCCAAAGATATAGCGTCTGTAGGGATTAACAACTCGTACTTGCCGTCCGCGCAATTAATTGCGGGCGGGATATTAAGCTCGGTGCCGAGGAAGGTAATTTTGCCCTCTTTGACACTGCAGTCGATATAGTTGAATTCGGGTATTCTGGGAAGAATACTCACTTCTGTTTCTTTGTCGAAAAGGTGTACCTTGGAAATATCCAGCGCGGCGTCCACAACGTCGCCCGCTTTGAAATCCACGTTACCGTCTGCGTTGATTATTATGCGGGTGGAACTTTCGGTATAGCCGTCCCCCTGCATATTTATGTCGCCGTAAACAAGGGTCTGGTTGCCAAGATCTTCCTTGTGCGAAACTCTTACCTTAATCTTTGTCTTGCTCGCCTTGACGACTTCGGGATTGATCGAAACGTGTTCCGCGCGCAGTCCGATATACACCTTTGACTTACCGTTGAGATATGAAGGCTTTGCCTTGTACATCATAGAATAGGGAACTGTGATTTTCGCGTCCGAATACTCGAAGTTGATGTCCACCTCTTCGCCCCGTTTCAAAAGCGTGCCTTCAAAAAAGTTCATCTGCGGAGTGCCGATAAATCCTGCAACGAATTTGTTGCCGGGGTAGTTGTAAAGATTTTTGGGCGAGTCTATCTGCTGAACGAAGCCGTCCTTCATAACGACTATTCTCGTGCCCATCGTCATTGCCTCTATCTGGTCGTGGGTAACGTAAATAAAGGTAGTTTGCAGTTTTGCGTGAAGCTTTGCAATCTCACTGCGCATCTGAGTTCTTAATTTCGCGTCCAGATTGGAAAGAGGCTCGTCTAAAAGCATTACTTTGGGTTCGCGCACAATCGCACGTCCTAACGAAACCCTTTGACGCTGTCCGCCCGACATTTCCTTGGGCTTTTTGCCGAGGTACTCGGTTATGCCTAAAATTTCCGCCGCCTCGGTTACCTTGTCGTTAATTTCTTTATGACTGTATTTGCGCATTACAGGAATTTCTTTTCCGTTCTTATCAAGTACGCGATTTCCGTTTTTATCGCGCATTATATCGGGAACTCTACGCAACCGCAGTCCGAACGCTATGTTTTCAAATACGGTCATATGCGGGTAAAGCGCGTAGTTCTGGAAAACCATCGCTATATCCCTGTCCTTGGGCTCCATATCGTTCACTACGTTTTCGCCTATTTTAAGCTCGCCCGCGGTGATGTCTTCAAGTCCCGCAATCATTCTGAGGGTGGTTGACTTTCCGCAGCCCGAGGGTCCTACGAAAACTATGAACTCTTTGTCGGCGATTTCCATATTGAAATCGTTTACCGCCTTGGTGCCGTTGGGATAAACTTTATAAATATGTTTAAGACTTAATTCTGCCATCTTTTCCCCTTCCTTTTAAGTTAAAATTGCTATTGAATATTTGGGCATCGAAAGAGTCGTTCCGCTCTGTTTTATACTGCCCGAAACGCAGATTTGCTGTGCAAGCTCGCCCGATATGTTTCCGACCGTCTTTGCGGTATCCGCAAGGTTTACGACTATCGTCAGCGTCTGGTCAACGTTCAAAGCCGTGTTCTTGTAAGTTTTGGTCATAAGCAGAATATTCGAGTCGTCCAAAACCGTTCTTTCCGCCGTGCCGCGCATAAGCGCAGGGAATGCGTTTCTTGCGTTGTTGCAAAGCTTGTAATAGTTCAAAATCGAGCTTGTGTCTTTGAGCTGGTCGGCAACGCTTCCGAAGAGGAATTCCGCCTCGCCCGAAGCTCCGGGGGGAAGCATGGTTTTACCCGTGCCCTCGTTGTCCCAAAGCATACCTACTCTCAAATCGGGGTCGTTATTAGCGTCTTTTGCAATCATTCCCACTTCATCGCCGTAGTAAGTGAACGTACTGCCCGAGAACAGGGATAAAAGACCGTAAGCAAATTTAATCTTGTCTGCGTCCCTTGCCATTTTTACGGCAATTCTGCCCAGCAAGCCGCTTCCGCTGTCATGGTTTGAAAGGAAAGGCGCGGGAATGTAATCGCCCGCCGCTGTCTGGCAGTTGTTAATAGACCTGAAAATCTCTAACGCGGACTGCGAGTTTACCGCCTTGGCAATGTCGCCGTTGCCCGCCGCGGGGAAGTAGAAAAAGCTGTCTGCGCCGCTCTCGTAAAACTGGACAATCGTTGATCTGATGTCCCACGCCTCGCCTACGATATACGCTTTGGGATTGTATTTTACAGCCGTTTCCTTTATGAAGTTGCAGACTTCAACGCTCTTTGCGTTTACGCTGCCGCTTCCGCAATAGTACAGACAGCCGTCTAAACGGAAGCCGTCCGTGCCCCTTTCAAGCCAGAATTTGATTATATTATCTATTTCGCTTCTGACAGACTCTTCTTCGAGATTTAAGTCGGGCATATACGAGTCAAACTGACCTTCGTACCATATACCGCCGTCGTTATGATAATGGTCCAACTGAGTTCTGGAAAAATTGTAATAGCTTGAATATTTTGCCGAACCGCCGCTCTGACCCTTTTGGTAAGCAAGCGCAGCTTTAAACCAAGGGTGGTCTTTGGAAGTGTGGTTTACTACGAGGTCGATGATGACCTTTATGCCCATTTCGTGCGCCGCTTCCACAAGATTGTTATAATCATCGAGAGTGCCGTACGTCGGGTTTATGTTGTAATAATCGGTTACATCGTAGCCGTGATAGCTTGACGACGGCATTATCGGCATAAGCCAGATTCCCGTGTAGCCCAAATCGCGCAGGTAGCCGAGTTTTTCGGTTACGCCGTTCAAATCGCCGACACCGTTTCCGTCGCTGTCGTTGTAAGAGTAAACGAAAATCTCGTAATAGTTGTCGTAGTTGTCATCGAGAATGTTTTCGTCTAAAAGGTTGAGCGATGCATCGTCTTTATCGCAAGCCGTAAAGCCAACCGCGGCGAAAACAAAGGTTAGTGCCGCTATTAAAGCGCAGATAATAGTTGATAGTTTCTTTTTCATAATTTACCCCTTTACGGAACCGCCCGTAACGCCTTGTACATAGTATCTTTGCAGACAGAAGAACAACACGGTTATGGGTATTGAAATCAATACCGAAGCCGCGCAGAAACGCGTGAAGTACTGCTGTTTGGTTTCTCTTTGAAGCATCTGCCATAGTCCGACTGCCACGTTGAAGTTTTCCTGCGAACCGTTTGCTATCAATGAAGCAAACATATACTCGCCCCAGGGCGCCATAAACGCGGTCAATACCGTGTAGATTATTATCGGCTTTGCAAGCGGCAGAATAATCTTGAAGAAAACCACCTGTCTGCTCGCTCCGTCTATTCTCGCCGCCTCGTCCAGAGATTTCGGAATAGTGTCGAAGAAGCCTTTTGAAATGTAGTAGCCCATACACGAGCTTGCAACATATACGAGGATAAGTCCTACAAGTCCCATATTCTGGGTAAGCCCTACAAGCTTTAAAATGAAGTATACCGCCGTCATCGACATAAAGCCGGGGAACATTCCCAAAACCAGCATAAGGTTCATTAACGGCTTTCTCATCTTAAAGCGGAGTCTTGACAGAGCGTAGCTTGTAATCAGCGTTATCATTGACTGGATAACGGTTACCACGATTGAAATAAGCAGGGTCGTGCCGTACCAACGCGGGAAGTTATAAATGGACGTATCGGTGAACAACTTGATATAGTTGTTAAAGGTCCACTCCTTAGGCCAGAAGTACAGCGTAGACGAGCCCGTTTCGCCGCGGAGCGATTGAATTAAGAGATAGCAGAACGGCAACAGCCATACGATACTTATTATCGTGAGGATAATATATATCGCCGCGTTGGCAGTGCGTTCGGCTCCCTTCTTACTACGGAATTTCTTTGTCATTACATGAAATCCTCCTCGTTCTTTACTGCGCTCGAACGGTTGTATACGATAAGCGATACAACTGCCGTGAAAATAAACATCAGAATACTGATAACAGACGCAATGTTGTACTGGCTGTTATTGAATATGAGCTTATACAGCCAGGTTATGAGAAGGTCTGTCTGTCCAGCAGTCGGCGCCAAGCCCGTCGGCATAGAAGGGTCGCCGCCAGTCAGCAGGAATATCAGGTTGAAGTTGTTTAAGTTTCCTATAAACTGGGTGATGAGATAGGGCGCCGTAACGTGAAGCATATAGGGCATTGTTATTTTGAAAAACGCCTTCACGGGACCCGCGCCGTCTATTCTTGCGGACTCGTACAAATCCTCGGGAATGTTCATAAGTATTCCCGTTGAAATGAGCATCGTATACGGTATGCCCACCCAGATATTTACGATAATTACAGTGACTTTTGCAACCGTGCCGTCCGACAGGAAAGGTATCGGTTTTTTGATAATATGCCAGGATTGCAAGAGGTTGTTTATTACTCCCGTTTCACCGAGCATCTGACTCATCAGAAGAAGGGACACAAACTGCGGCACGGCTATCGTCATAACGAGAACGGTACGCCAGAGTTTTTTAAGGCGTATGCCCTTTTTGTTAATCATAAGGGCAACTATTATACCGAGTATATAGTTTGAGAACGTTGCAAAGAAAGCCCAGATAACCGTCCACAATAAGATTTTTGCAAAGGTCAATCCGAAGTTTGCTCCGTCCAGAAGTCCACCGCCTAAAACAGCAGAAAAGTTGTCGAACCCTACCCAGGTGAATAAGTGCGCGGGAGGCATATGCTGCTTGTCGTAGTTGGTGAAAGCTACGAATATCATAAAGATTATCGGAAGTATCGTGAACAGCGTAAGTCCCGCCAAAGGAATTGCGAGCAATGTTTTGTGGTACTGCTCGTTTGTGAAAGATTTAACGTCGTCCTTTGCGGTGGCAAGGCTCTGTTTTGCTTCAACGTACTCCTGTACGTTGTAAGCGGATTTTATGCTGTGATACCAGGCGTATACGAAAGCGAAAATAAATAATACCGTCAAAAGTCCGTACAGCAAAATAAGAAGGCTGTTGTCGCCGCGTACGGGAACTTCGAAGCCGTCGGGACCGACGACCCAGCCGTCCCCCTCTACCGTGCCCAACGTCCCGAGCATACCGAGGTACTGCCAGCCGAACAGAGACATGTAGAGGATAAACATTATTTCAAGTACAAGAAATAAAAGTCCCCTCAGCCACTGCTTCCTTGCAAGCTGCGAAAATCCGAATACCACAAAGGACATTCTCGTTTTCCAGTCACCGTACCTTGCCGCCGAATAGATTGTAAGACCGAAGTTTTTAAAACAAAGCCCCACCCTCTTTGCCGCGGCGGGAATTTTGACTGTAAAGAAATTTATAAATGACGACGGAATTGCACAGAAAAACGCAAGAAATCTGTAGCAGAATTTCTGCCACGCCGTCATTTTCAGATAATCCAGTTCGGTAATCTGCGTCATTTTCAATCCCCTTTTTACCGCAACGGGGGCAAAGTAAACTTTGCCCCGCAGCAGTATTTTATTTAATTAACCTACTATGAAATTGTCAACAAAGAGTTTAAGTTTAGCCGCCATGCTATCGCTGGTTATGCTACCCTTTATTTCTTTCGCGCCGTAAATGTCCGCGCCGAGCTGTTTCATCGGGTTCCAGTAGCTGTCTGTATAGCAACCCTGCAACGTTGCAAAGGGTGCCTGTGCGGCAACCGCGGCTTGCGCTATATCCTGCTTAACTTTGTCAAGCGCCGCAACCTTTAAGTTGGACGGACCGGTCTGCAACTCGTCGAATCTCAGCTCCTGCATCTCTTCGCCGGTGAGGAAAGCCGCAAGCTGGTGCGCCTTAGCCGTGTATTTGGTGTTGGGGTTTACGCCGTAAAGTTTGTAGCCGGACAGCGAGCCCATCTGGTAATCGGTATCGGTCAGCGAGCTGTGGAAGGTTGGAAGCTTAGTTGCACCATAGTTTTCTCCGAGCTTCTCGCTCATAATCTTCGCGTTCCAAGTACCTGAAATGCACGCACCGAACATTGTTCCGCTCTTGTCGCCTGTTAGATACTGAGCGATGGTGTCATCATCGCCGCTCATAAAGCAGACCGACTTATAGTCCTCTACGAGGTCAATCATGGCCTGCGCGCCGACCTGCGCTATCGTGTAAGTATCCTGACCCGCAGCCTTTTCGTTGAAGTTGGTGTACGCGCTTGAAACGGTCGTGTTTTCGTACTCGATTGTGTATGTTCCGCCCACGCAGCCTTCGCCGGTACCTAGGAAGAACGTACCTACATACCAAGCTTCTTCCATATTGTAAATGAAGTATTTGCCCGCTCTTGCACAAGCGCTGAGTATTCCTTCAAGAGTCTGAGCCTGCGTATCGCTTACTACCGCTTTGTTGTAAAACAGGAAGTAACCGTTGTCTGCGGCATAAGGATAGCCGTAGTATTTTCCGTTGTGATAACCCGCGTTGACCGAGTTTTCGTAGTTGTCTATTTTAAGCTGGTTTACGGTAGCTTCGGGAATGGGTGAAAGCGCCTGATAGTTGATAAGGTCTACAAGCTGGTCGTTCGCATAGCAGTAAACGTCCGCACCCGCGGAAGGATCCGTAGAAATATTGGTGAGCGCGTCGCCTGTTCCGGTGATACCCGTCTTGATATCAAGACCGAAGTCGGGATTTTCTTCCTTAAATGCCTGAATCATTTTTGTGAGCGTGGGAATTTCGTCTGATGCCGCCCAAACGGTAAGCGAGCCGCCCTTGTCACCGCCGCAAGCGGTCATACCCAGCGTTGCGCTGACAGCCATTGCACCGCACGCGAGAAGTGAAATAATACCTTTTTTCTTCATAAATTCCTCCTTATTATTAAGAAAAAAACCTGTTTTTATTTTAAAGAGCGTCTATGCCCTTTTCGACCTTTGTGATACTTTTTTGAGATATTCGGAAAGCTCTTTTGAAAAATCTTCCTTTAAAAATCTTCTGCTCCAGTTGCTGTCCGATACGGTCGAGGGTTTGTTTATCCTCGCCTCGCCGCCCAAAGCCAGCAAATCCCAAAGCGGAATTATTACCGTATTCGCTTTGCTTGCAAACGCAAGATTTACCACGCTTTGGCATAAATCCTTTGAAGTTTTTGTAGAGGGGGTAATGTCTAAAAGCTTACTTTCTTTTTCAACGTCCGAAATAAACCGCTCTCTTTCCTCTTCGCTTAAATCGTCTATATACTGTTTAAGGGGCATATTGTCGTGAGTGCCCGTATAGCAGACAAAGTTTTCGGTATAATTCGAGGGTTTATGCTCGTTTGTCGGATCGCCGTCAAAGGCAAATTCCAGAACTTTCATTCCGGGGTAGCCGACGTTTTTCATAAGGCGGCGCACGCCGTCGTCGATAATGCCCAGATCTTCCGCGACTATTTTGTAGTCTAAAATATCCTTGAACAGCTCCTCTTTCGGTCCGTCCTCCCAGAGTCCGTACCTCGCAGTGCTGTCGCCTGCGGGGACTTCCCAGTATCTGTCAAAACCGCGGAAGTGGTCAATCCTTAAAATGTCGAACAGTTTGAAGCACTTTTCTATTCTCTCTTTCCACCACTTAAAGCCGCTCTCTCTCATGCGTTCCCAGTTGTAAACTGGGTTGCCCCAAAGCTGACCGTCTGCGGTGAAGCCGTCCGGCGGACAGCCTGCAACGCTCTTTAAGCGGCGGTTTTCATCGACCTTAAAAAGCTCGCCGCCGTACTTCCACACTTCAACGCTGTCGTATGCAACGTAAAGGGGAATATCGCCCATTATCGCTACGCCCTTCGACGAGGCGTAACTTTTAAGCGCATTCCACTGCTTCAAAAAGATAAACTGTGTAAACTGCCAAAAAAGATACTCGTTTTTATTTTCTTTGACAAAATTCGCAACAGTGCTTTCATCGTAAATCCGGAAAGGCTCTTCCCACTCCGTCCAGGCAACGTGGTTAAACTTCTGCTTTATTGCCATAAACACGGCAAAATCGGAGTATTCGCCCCTCTTTACAAAATCATCGAATTCCTTTCCGCCCTCAAAGCGCGAAAAAGCCTTTTTCAAAAGCTCAAGCTTTTTAGTGAACTGTTTTCCGTAATTTACCCTTAAAGGGTTATCAGAAAGCTCTTCAAGGACAATCTCGCTCTTTTTTAAAAGTCCGTCCTTGATAAGAGTCTGCAAATCGATAAAATAATAATTCAACGCATCGGAGGACGCCGACTGGTACGGACTGTCGCCGTAGTTAGTCGGGTTGAGCGGCAACACCTGCCACACCTTTCCGCCCGATTGCGCAAGAAAATCTATAAAACCGTAAGCTTCTTTACCGAGAGTACCTATCCCCTCGCCGGACGGCAACGAAGATACAGGCAAAAGTATTCCGAAATTTCTGTCGCTCGTCATATCCGCTATTACTTTCCTGAAATTGATGTTCGAAAATTTTATAAGTATTTTCGAAAATATTATATCATAATTTTCGCGAAAGTCAACAGAAAATGTTAATAAATTTAAAAAAATGTATCATTTTTTCAAAAATGTGTTTAAAAAGCGACTTGACTAATATGCGGCGAAACTGTATAATTAATAGGTAAGAGGTAAAACAAATGACTATTAAGGAAATTTCAGAGGCGCTGAACGTATCCATAAGCACCGTTTCAAAGGCGTTGAACGATGCTTCGGACATAGCCGAAGAAACCAAGACGCGCATAATCGAGTACGCCAGCGAAGTGGGCTATCATTTAAGAACAAAATCAAAGGTGCAGCGGCGTATCTGCGCAATGTACGAGAGAGTTGACTCGGACACGCGCAACAACGTTTTAAGCCACGTCATTTCCTCTTTCACGGATATTGCAATCGCAAACAATTACGAGGTTATGATTGACTATGTAGTTTCCAAGCCTGAAGATTTCAATTTAAACGATTATCTTCTGCAAAACAACTTTTGCGCGGCGTTTATAGTTGGAATGAACTACAAGAGCAGAATTTTCAAGCAGGTAAAAAACACCTCCGTCCCCCTCGTTCTTTTGGATAACAGAATATCGGACGTACCGCTTATCTCTTCAGTTTCAAGCGAAAACACGAGCGCAATCGTCCACGCGATAAAGTACCTGACAAAGCGCGGGCACAAAAAAATCGGCTTTTTAATGGGCGAAACAGACTCGCAGGTGTCTGCGGAAAGACTTGCGGGTTACATATTCGGTCTTGCGCGCGCGGGAATAGAATACAACCACGACTATATCTATCACGGCGACTTTACAAAATCATCGGGCGAAGAAGCGGCTGTATTCTTTGCGGAAACGGACGTAACCGCGGTCATAAGCTGTTCGGACATAATGGCTATGGGACTTATCGACGGCTTCAAAGCTTGCGAAAAATCCGTCCCCGATGATATTTCCGTAATAGGCTTCGATGATTTGAATTTGCTTAAATTCACTTCTTACGATTTGACTACTATGAAGCAGGACTTCAACCGTTTGGGCGAACAGGCTTTTATGCAGATTGAAGATATGCTTGAAGGCAGAACTTCACAGCAGGTAATGCTTGAATGTAAGCTTATCGAGCGCGGCACGGTCAAAACAATCGGCTGAATTTAAAAATTAACAACCCCCGACCGCTTTGCGGTCGGGGGCTTTTTCAATTACGCCATTATAGCCTTCCTCGGGTAAGGTGCCCGAAGGGCGGATGAGGTCACCTCAAACTAAACTAATGAAATAAGAAATTCAGATAGTTTTTCAAAGTCATCGGTTGCAAAATCCGCCGCGCCGCGCGCCCTTTCGAGACTGTCGGACGAGGGCGAGCGGTTGCTTTTTATATACGCCGTTTTAAGCCCCGCCGCCTTTGCGCCCAGTATATCGGTGCAAAAATCGTTGCCGATATAAATTGTTTCGCTTTTGTCCAGCGAGTATTTTTTGACGATATGCCCAAAAAACTCCGCGCTCGGCTTTTTCTGTCCGAAATCGGAAGAGAGTTCTATCCCGTTGAAATAGCGCGGAAATTTCAGCTTTTCAAGCTCAGGGCGGGTGAAACACGCCTGCGCGTTTGACAGAATATAGAGTTTTGCACCCGCTTTTTTCAGCGACTTCAAAAGACGGTGCGCGCCCTTATACGCGCGGAAACTTTGGCGGGACTTTGCGCGGAAATACATTGCCGCCTTTTCAGCATTGTCGGGGGCGAGGTTTGAAAACACCTTAAACAAATCAATTTCGCATAAGCCGCCCGTATCGAGAGATTTGCAGAGCGCGTAATACCGCGCGAAAAAGTCCGCGCCGAAGTATTTTTCAATTCGCCTTATAAATTTCGGGTTTTTCTCGTCCGTGTGAATGTCGGCGAGTGTGCCGTATAAATCGAAAACAAAATTTTTCATACAGAATTATACCCTCTACCTCATCAGTCACACCGTTACGCGTTGTGACGGTTTCCAAAAGGAAAACTTAAATAATGTAAAAAGTTATCGGCGCGGAAAATTCCGCGCCGAAACGTTTTGTTTGGATTACGCTAATTACTCGCTAACTTCGGGAGTAGTCGTATCAGTTTTAAGCGTATGCGAAACCTCGTGACTGGACGTATCTAAAGTTACAATGTAAGTTCCGGCTGCTTCAAACCTAAAGTTGCCAGATACAGGATATTGTGCTTTATCCCAGTCTATGCCTGCAATAAGGTTGCCGGTAGCAATCTTATACTCACCTGCGGCAGAAATGGTTATTTCAGCTGTCCAGATATTCTCTTCGCTGTTTACAAGCTTAATAGAGTTATTAGTAGCATTGATTGCCCAGCCGTTGTATTCACCCACAATGTACCAAGTCCATTCTGCGTATACAACATCTTCGGTTTCGGGATTATACGAAATAACCCACTGACCTGCGGGAAGGGTACCTACCTCAACGAGGCCGGCTTCCGCATTGCCCAGATTTTTGAGCTGGACCTTTGTTTCTTCATTAAGAATAATCGTCGAGCTTACCCATACACCGTTTCCGAAAGTAAGGTCATAGCCTGCGTCTGATTCATCAACAACGTCGTTTACCACAAGGTGCCACTGGTCGGTAACCTTTTTGATAACAACCGTGCCCGCGCCGTCTTCACCTTCGGTGAATGTTACTGTGTATTTACCTGCGTCAAGAAGGTTTACATCATAAGCGTTTCCGCCTATCATAACACCTTCAGCGTTCTTATATGCCGCATCGTAGAAGGTTACGTTTTCGGTATAAACGTTACCTGCGTTTAAGATATAAATTGCCGCGTATTCTCCGCCGCTTGCAACTTCATTGCCCTCTTCGTCAAGGTAAAGATGCGCTTTCTTTACTTCGAAGTCAGCCGACCAAACGCCTGAGCCCTTGCTTACCAAATCAACGTTCAAGCCGCCCTTAATCTGCATCTTATAGGGAACGGGCAGAGGAGCGATTGTTTCGTCCTGGGTTACCGATAAAACGTATCTTTCGCTATACTGCTCTAAAGTCTTTGAAAGGTCGGTTGTAAGGGTGAACGTGTAAACGCCGTCGTAGCCTTCCTTACAGATAATATTGCTGTCTGCATTTGTTTCGAAATAGGTTTTAGCCGCCTCCGTAAGGGTGTAATAGTTAATCATTGTGCCCGACCAGCCGGCAGTTGTATCAAAAAGGACTTTGAACGCATCGCCCTCATACATTTTCAGCGTGAGTGTGAAAATATTTGCGTCCTCAACAGTTGTATCCTTTTCAAACTGAATATCATCGGTCGAAGCAGCCCATCCTGATCCTCCCTGATTATACAGAGTACCGTCTGAGCCGTTGCTCTGACCTACTGCGTAGTAGGTGTTTTCGTCATTGATAAACGTAGGGGTGTCAGGATTTACGGGGGTGTCGGGATTTACGGGGGTGCCGGGATTGACTATATCACCAGGATTGTCACCGGGATTATTACCGGGATCATTGTCTTTGTCGCACGCGGCAAAAATCGATGCCGAGCCCACTACCATTGCGGCTGACATAATCAGCGCAACTAATTTTTTAGCCTTCATAATTTTCCTCCAAATTTTGTTTATGATTTTTTATTTAAACTTGCCCTTGCGGGAAACAGTTCCTTTACTTATACCGCTTTGTAAACGTAACAGCTTATGCCCGATACGGTTACTTTGCCGCTTACGCCCCTCGTTATGGGGTCTGTGCCTGCGGTGGTGCCGTTGATATACAAATTCCAGCTACCCGTAGGAAGTGTGAATTCCTTTGAAGATTCGGTAGGGTTGTATACAACAAGCAGTTTTTCACTCGTTGCCGAGGTCTGGATTGTGAACGCTACGAACGCGCCTTCCTGAGAAACCACTTTGCAGAAGTTGCCCATTGAATAGGAGCTTGCCGTGGTTGCACGAAGAACGGGAGTTGCCTTACGGAAGGCGATTAAGCCCTTGTAGTACTGCATCATCTTGTACTCTTCGCTGTTTTCGGAGAGTGCGTCCCAGTTGAGGTTGTTTACCGAGTCGGGCGCGTTGTAACTGTTTTCGTTATAGGTGCCGTCCTCGTTCTTCTTGGTGCGGAGCATTTCTTCGCCCGCCTGCATGAAGGGCATACCCAACGAGGTCTGAATGATAGCCGCGGAAAGTCTGTTCATAGACAGGCGCTTTTCAAGCGTAGCCTCACCCTCGCCGTAAACGTGGCAGATTCTGTCCCAAAGGGTGTTGTTGTCGTGCGCCGAAACGTAGTTGACAACCTGTGTGGGGTTAGCCGCCGACCAAGTGCCGCGGTAAGTTGTGAAATCGGGCGAGCCGACGCCGTAGGTTGAACCCGTTACGCCGAACAGAACGCTTTGAAGATCGCCGCTGCTCGCGCCGGTTGCATAACCGGTGCTGTTCAAATCGAACGTTGAACCCTTTACTGCGTCGCGGAGTACGTCGTTGAAGAGCGCGATACCGTTTACGCCGCCGGTCGAAGTGCCTTCGTTAAGCTTTTGCAGGTTGTTGAGAATAGCTTGATTGCTCGAACTCAGTTCAACGGTGCCGCCCGTCCAGCCCTCGCCGTAAATGAGAGCTTTGGGGTTGGTTGCGTGAACGGCTTTTTCGATTTCCTGCATGGTGGTTATATCATGCACGCCCATAAGGTCGAAACGGAAACCGTCGAGGTTGTATTCGTTCTGCCAGTAGGTAACCGAGTCGATCATATACTTGCGAACCATAGAACGCTCGGAAGCAGTTTCGTTACCGCAACCCGAACCGTTAGAGGGGTTGCCATCGCTGCCGTAGCGGTAGTAATAATAGGGAACAACTTTATTGAGGTTGGAATCGAGCGAGTAAGTATGGTTGTAAACAACGTCCATAATTACGCCTATTCCCGCTTTGTGCAGAGCCTGAACCATCTGCTTGTATTCGTTCACGCGGACAGCGCCGTTATAGGGGTCGGTAGAATAACTGCCTTCGGGAACGTTATAGTTTTCGGGATCGTAGCCCCAGTTGAAGCTTTCATCGATATTCGCTTCATCAACCGATGAATAGTCGTAAGAGGGCAACAGGTGAACGTGGGTAATGCCCAGTTCTTTGAGGTAATCGATACCTACGGGGATACCGTTTTTGTTTTTAAGTCCTTCAACAGTGAAGCCGAGGTATTTGCCCCTGTACTCTTCTTTAAGAGAAGAAATCTGATTTGAGAAGTCGCGGATATGCACTTCCCATATTTCGGCGTCCGTATAATTTTCAACGCCTTTTTCAACGTAAGTGTTTTCAGTCCAACCTTCGGGGTCGGTGGTGTCAAGGTCTAAAATCATTCCGCGCAGACCGTTGAGTCCTGCCGAACGTGCATAGGGGTCAACCGCCTCGTTGGTGCCTGCGGAGGTCGTTACCGTGTAGGTGTAATATCTTCCGCTGAGGTCGTCCGCAACTTCGCAAGTCCATACGCCCTTGTCGTCCTTGGTGCCGCCGGTCATTTCGTAAATTTTCGCATTGCCGAACGAGCCGCTTGTGTAAATATTGAGTTCAACTACGCTTGCGGTGGGCGCCCAAAGCTTGAAAATCGTTTTAACGATACTGTCGCCGCTCTTTTCGAAAGTTACGCCGAGGTCGTCTCCGTCGTAGGTGTAAGCCTTTTCAAATTCGCTTGTAGTGAAGTATGTTGCGGGAACTACGGGCGCGGGATCATCGAAGCCTTCCACTTCAACAGTGTAAGGTCTTGACAAATCCATCGCATCGAGAACGTAAATGATATTGTTTGTTACGCGTGAGATTGAAACCTCTTGCACAGCGCCGCTATCGGTTACGGTAGTCAGCTTAATGCGGTCCTTGCTTATAGACTCGCCGCTGCTCGCGGTAAGCTTAATCGATGTAAGGGTCTGCATATCAACAAGCGCGAGATATTTCATTTCGTCGAGAGTTACGCCTCCGTCCGTACTGGAATAGTTATTGTCATCGCCTGCTCTTGTGTAGATAACAGTATCGCCTCTCATTTTGATTTTGCGGTCAAGTCCCTTTTGTCCGTCCTTCAACGCCGAGCCCCAGCTGGTACTGCCGGGAACGCAGTTGAGTCTTATAAGGTATCCGACCTCTTCTATATCTTCGGGGATATTGAACATAGCAACCGCGCCGTACTCGCAGGTATGGAATTCGTAACCCCTACCGGCTACGCTGCCGTACCAAAGCCAGACGTCTTTGTCGGCGTAACCGCTCTCGTTCTTATAATAAATGGTTAAAAGGTTGCACCCTTCCTCTTTTTCGAGCGTGTAATCACCGCCGTTGTTGTCAACGCCATCGGTGCCGTCACCGCCGCCGGATTTGTTGCACGCCGTTACAAACAGGAACAGCGCCGAAAGAAGCATACATAATGTTACAAAAAACTTTTTCTTCATTACATTCCCCTTATATTTTTTGTTTTACGAAAAATTTTAACCGAAAATTAAAAGTTTTCGAAAATTATTATATCATATTTTCGAAATCTGTCAAGGCTTATGAA
>JAIDFD010000071.1 GCA_029054485.1 Clostridia bacterium
GTCTTTATATTTAAAACATTAAGGTTTCTCTGAGTTCGCCTAAGTACCACGCGGGTCCGTCCAGCGCGATTGCGTCAAACTTGGGTTTGAGTTTTTTGGTTATTTTTAAAACGTAGCAGTAAGGCAAAACGCTGTAAAAATATCGCGGATTTTCCTCTACGAGCGCGTTGAGCTGCTTCACTTCGGCAAGCAGTAAAAAGTTTTTAAAACCGCATATCGCGCCGTAAAATTTAAGCTGTTCGTTGCTCCTTACGTCTATTCTGTCGCACAGAATAAAAACGTTTAACGCACAGCAAACAAACGCAACCCCAAGAATTACCGACGCGGAAAAAGGCAATACCGAAACGACTAACATAAACGGCAGACCGCCGAACATTAAAAAGAACGGCACCATTAAAAACCGCGCGGCTGAACCCTTTGGTATTCCGTCGTGGTTAGCGTCCACGGGAATTGCTAACACTCCCTTGGGAAAAGCAATAGCAACGAATGTAAAAATACACGCAATAACCACATTGTTTTGTGCGGCAAGTCCGACTGTCAGTATAACCCCGACAAGAGTTGCAAAGCTCACCGCAAGACTTAAAAACTTTAATCTGCCCGATTTCTGCGCGGTAACTTTTTTTGCCTCTGCGTTGGCGGCGGCGATAATTTTGTTGTAATAATTTTTAAAACCCGACAGCGCGGCGAGGGTATAAAATACCTTTTTACTCCCGCCGAAAAGATTATCAAAAAGCTGTTTTTCGATTTTAAAGGTTTTATAGTCGTAGCCATCGCCGTCGGGCGGAGTTAAGTCTTTCAGTTTAGTCAACTTTAATCCGCGGCGGCAGTCCTCTTCCACCGTGATAAAACCGCGTTCCGCCCAGTACAGCATCAGGGGGTTGAAAATTTCGCGCGGCTCGGCGGAGGCTCCGAAGTACTGTATCATAATATCAAGGGGCGACGCTCCGCGGGGCGGGAGATACTCGACCGGTTTTAGCACCTTGCGCTTTTTGACCGCGCCGTAAATTAAGGGAATTACCGTGGTCAAAAATCCCGCCGCAATTAATATGGACGAAGTAAGTATTGCCGTTAAATTCATAACAGACTCCCCCTTTCGCCGCTCGGACTTACGAACCAGTCGGGCAGGGTATCGTAGGCAAATTTGCGCTTGACAAGTCCCTTTATTCGGAACGCGTAGAGATAGGGCAAAGCCTCGTAATAGTCAATTTTTTGCAAATCCACCCTGTGTGAAAACAGAAGAAATTTGCGGTAGTTGGTAAGGTCGGAGTAGTCCGCAAGATTGAGCTTTTCGCGCAAGTCCGCAAACTGCACTAAAATATAACTGCCGACAATCAAAATTGCAATCGAGGCGTACGCCAGCCCCCACGGGTCGAATATTCTGATAAAAGAGGCGAGCATTAAAGCCGCCGCAGGCACAACCCACATCGCGCTCCATATAAATCTGAACCAGAAAGGAATCATGCGCATAAACCTGAACACGAACATTCCGAGCATCATCATAAATATCGGAAATAAGCCGACAAACGAACTTGTTATGCACTGATATACTCCGCACAAAACAAAGGGCGCAAACGAGAGAATGAACGTGATTACTTTGAGTTTGTAGTGAGCCGTGGAATACACGCCCTCGTCCTCGCGCGCGGCGTAAGATTCGTTTATCGTCTTTGCCTGTATCTTTGTTATGAGCGGTCTGTTAATATTTACCGTGACCGACATACCGCTGCGGTCGAATACCCTGCGGAAAATATCCCTCTCGCGGACGTACGTTCCTCTGTCAAAGAACGCCGCGTCCTCACTGTTATGCACGGGCATCATTTTAAGGCAAACGAGCTTGACGCGGTAACGGCTTACGTATTCCACGCGGATATAACCCGCCTGCGCCCAATGGACGATTAGCGCTCGGGTAAGTCTGCGCGGATAGGTTTTGCCTATAAAAATCCTCTGCACGTCCAAAGGCGAAAAACCGCGCGGAAGCGCGGTTATCTTTTCTTTTTTGACGTATCGTTTAGCTCGCAAGCCGAAAACGAGCGCAAGTATACAAACTGCAAGTATACAGACGTAAACGGCTATTGCGAATATGTGATAGGGTATGGGTTTGTACATATTCCTTTAATAAGCTCTTGCAAAGATTACGGTATGCGCCGCCTTTTTTCCGCAGACCGCGCACTTACAGCTCGTTTCGCCCTCGGCAAAAACTCTGGCGGTTGCCGCCGTTTCCGTCTTGACTTTATCCTCGCACTCACGCGAGCCGCACCAGCCCGCCTTGACGAAGTTGCCCTTTTCAACGCCCTGTAAAATTCCGTTCATATCTTCCGCGTATGCTATTCGGTTATCCCGTCTTACGCGCGCCGCTTCAAGCATATCTTTTTGCACGGTTGCAAGCAAATCCTTGACCGTTATTTCAACATTTTTCAAATCGTACTCGGTTTTTTCGAGGGTGTCGCGGCGGAAAATCATAGCCTTGCCGTTTTCGATGTCGCGCGGTCCAAGCTCTATTCTCAAAGGCACTCCCTTCATTTCCCATTCGTTGAATTTCCAACCGGGGGACTGCTCGCCGTCGTCGAGAGTTACTCTCACTCCCTCTTTTACAAGCTTTTCTTTAAGCTCGGCGCAAGCCTCCAAAACTCCGCCCTTTTTGGCGGCAATCGGTACAATAACGACTTGTACGGGCGCAACTACGGGAGGCAGAACAAGTCCGCGGTTGTCGCCGTGCGCCATTATAAGCGCGCCGATAAGCCTTGTTGAAACGCCCCAGCTAGAAGTATAAACGTATTTCTGAACACCGTCTTTATCGAGATATTTTATATCGAAAGCCTTTGCAAAATTCTGACCTAAATAGTGCGATGTTCCCGCCTGCAAGCTCTTGCCGTCCTTCATCATAGCTTCCATTCCGAAGGTTGCAACAGCGCCTGCGAATTTTTCCTTTTCGGTCTTTCTTCCGCAGATTACGGGAATTGCAAGACAGTTTTCGGCAAACTCTTTATAAACACCGAGCATCTTCATAGTTTCGTCCAGCGCCTCTTCTTCGGATGAGTGCGCGGTGTGACCTTCCTGCCACAAAAACTCGGAAGTTCTCAAAAACGGACGGGTCGTTTTTTCCCAGCGCATAACGTTTGCCCACTGGTTGATAAGCACGGGCAAATCGCGGTAGGACTGAATCCACTTTGAATACATACTGCCGAAAACGGTTTCCGAAGTCGGACGGATTGCCAGAGGTTCGGCAAGCTCTTCGCCGCCCGCGTGGGTTACCACCGCAACTTCGGGGGCAAACCCCTCAACGTGTTCCGCTTCCTTCGTGAAAAAGCTCATAGGAATAAGCAAAGGGAAATATGCGTTTTGGTGCCCCGTGGCTTTAAATCTTTTATCCAGCTCCGCCTGTATATTTTCCCAGATTGCGTAACCGTAAGGGCGGATTACCATAGTGCCCTTGACGGGTCCGTAATCCACCAAGCCCGTCTTAACTACAACGTCCGTATACCAGCGCGGAAAGTCTGACTCTATGTCAGCGATTTGTTCTACGAAATTTTCCTTTGCCATAATCTTTTCTCCGAAAATTTTGTTTGTATAAGATTGTATAAGATTATAGCATAACCGCGTGCAAAAATAAAACGATTTGAGCGGTATTTATCAAAAAATACCAACCCGCGGGGCTTAAAAATTTTGACGGAAACAGGGCTAAACACTTGAATAAATAAGTTGAAAGTTGTATAATCGAAATATGCAATGCGCAACATATAAACAACTCAAAAGCGGAACGGACGTGCGCGGAATAGCCGTAGGCGACAATTCCCCCGTGACTTTGACAGACAAAGCGGTTATTACGATAAGCCGCGCGTTTGCAAAATGGCTTAAATCAAGGAGTGGAAAATCCCGCCTGAAAATAGCCGTAGGCAACGACAGCAGGATTTCCGCAGACCGCATTGTACGCTGTGTGAAAGACGGTCTTTTATCAAGCGGCTGCGACGTCGTTTATACGGGACTCTCTTCCACCCCCTCTATGTTTATACTATTAAAAAAATCGGATTTCGGTTGCGACGGCTCGATAATGATTACCGCCTCGCACCTGCCGTATGACCGGAACGGGCTTAAATTTTTTACCCCCGAAGGCGGTCTCGACGGAAAAGATATCGATGAAATTTTAACCATTGCCGAAAGCGGCGATTTTGAAACCGGACAGGGCGAATACGAAGAAAAGTCTTTTATGGACGGGTACTCGCAAATTCTCGTAAGTCTTATCCGCGAACAGACGGGCAAGGACAAACCTCTTGCGGGCAAAAAAATCATAGTCGATGCGGGAAACGGCGCGGGCGGTTTTTTTGCGGATAAGGTGTTAAAGCCTCTCGGCGCGGACACCGAGGGCAGCCAGTTTTTGGAGCCGGACGGAACCTTCCCCAACCATACGCCCAACCCCGAGGACAAGCAGGCGATTAAAAGTCTTTCTGCGGCGGTCGTAAAAAACGGCGCCGACCTCGGAATTATTTTCGATACGGACGTGGACCGCGCGGGCGCTGTGGACTGCGGCGGCGGAGAGATAAACCGCAACCGCCTTATCGCATTGCTTAGCGCAATGCTCTTAAAAGACAGAAGCGGCGTAATTGTTACCGACTCGGTTACGAGCGATGGATTAACCTCATTTATCGAAAGCTTGGGCGGAAAACATTTAAGATACAAGCGTGGTTACAAAAACGTAATCGACAAGTGCAAGGAAATCAACGCCTTGGGCGGGTACTCCCCCCTCGCGATAGAAACTTCGGGACACGCGGCTTTTTTGGAAAACTATATGCTCGACGACGGCGCGTACGTTGTGGCAAAACTGCTTATCTCCCTTTCCAATGCTGAAAAC
>JAIDFD010000072.1 GCA_029054485.1 Clostridia bacterium
GCTCATAGTGTGGCTCCTTAATATCCACATACTACAACAAATTCCAACAAAAAGCAACAATAATTACCAATATTTTCCAACACTTGAAATTGTTGTAAAAAACCTTTAAAGAACAGTGGGAGAGGCGAAATTGTGGTAAAAATAAATTAATCCGCATATCATAGAGGGTAAAGGAAATATAAAGGAGATATCTTATGGAAAAGAACACCCCCAACACCTCAGAAGTATCTAAAGAACCTACGGCAGAAGAACTCTGCGGCTCAACCAACATTCTCGATACCGTACATCTCAAAAATCTTGTTGACGATCTTTCAAAACTTTACGGCACTTCCGTATGTACGAAGGTTGCCAAAGATACTAAAACCGCGGCGGAAAAAAGACTAATCGAGGCAATCCGCGCCAATCTTGACCGCTATAACGGTTAAGTAAAACAAATACATAAATCGCAAAGTAAAAGCGGGTTTGGAGTTTTCAAACCCGCTATGTTGTTGTACAATTAAATAACTCTTGACTATGAATAAACATATGGTTATAATAAGATATTATGAAAAAAGTTTTCGTTGATAACTTTATCAATGCCAAGGGCACGGTAAAGGGTAGATTGCATCTGTTCTTCACCGTATTTGTATTTGCGCTTGCCGTCATATTGACAATTGGCGCAATAATGCTTTATGTACAGTTCAAAGACGCAATAAATATGTTTGCCGTCTGGATAACGTACGGTTGTATTATGTTCTTCTTGTTGTTAATATACGTTTACGGCAGAATTGTGCAAGCAAAGGTAAGGGCGCGGGTTTGTCTTGCCGTATATGAAGATTATCTTGTTGTATACGCACATACTAAGTTGTTCGAGTGGGCTTATTACAATATTGATTTTTCGGAAATAAACGGATACATTTTTATTCCGGTAAAAATGCACGGGGCAAAAAGACCTTATTTACAGGGCGATTTGCTGAACTACGGTAATCTTGAATTGTCGCTTGAACACGACAAAACTGTAAAAGTACCGATAGAAGATATTGCAACCGCGCGTGAACTTTTAAATGAGTTTCTTCCGGTTAAAGAAACGCCGTATTGTTGACGTATATGGATGTAAGTAAAATTAAAGCGGATTTGGAGTTTCCAAACCCGCTATATAATTGTGTTTTATTACTTTTTCATCGCCTCTTCAACGGCAACGGCTACTGCGACCGTTGCGCCAACCATCGGGTTGTTACCCATACCGATTAAGCCCATCATTTCAACGTGGGCGGGAACGGAGGAAGAGCCCGCGAACTGCGCGTCCGAGTGCATACGACCCATAGTATCGGTCATACCGTAGGAAGAAGGACCTGCCGCCATATTGTCGGGGTGGAGCGTTCTGCCCGTACCGCCGCCCGAAGCAACCGAGAAGTAATTTTTGCCGTTTTCGGTACACCATTTTTTGTAGGTGCCTGCAACAGGGTGCTGGAAGCGGGTGGGATTGGTCGAGTTGCCTGTAATTGAAACGGAAACGTGTTCCAACTTCATGATAGCCACGCCTTCGGGTACGTTGTCCGCGCCGTAGCATTTAACCTTTGCGCGGGGACCGTCTGAAAAGGCAACGCTGTCGGTAACTTTAACCGTTTCGGTATAGGGATCGAAAACGGTTTTGCAATATGTGAAGCCGTTAATTCTCGAAATAATATAAGCCGCGTCTTTTCCGAGACCGTTTAATATAACGCGGAGAGGCTTGCTTCTTACTTTGTTAGCGTTTTCTGCGATTTTAATCGCGCCCTCTGCCGCCGCGAATGACTCGTGACCGGCGAGGAAGCAGAAGCAGTCGGTATCGTCCGAAAGAAGCATAGCCGCCAGATTGCCGTGACCTAAGCCGACCTTTCTGTTTTCTGCAACCGAACCGGGGATACAGAAGCTCTGCAAGCCGATACCGATAGTAGCCGCCGCATCGGCAGCCTTTTTGCAACCCGTTTTGATTGCGATTGCCGCGCCTACGGTGTAAGCCCAGACCGCGTTTTCGAAGCAAATGGGCTGTGTTCCGCGGACGATTTTGTCTACGTCTATGCCCTTTTTAAGGGTGATGTCTTTACATTCTTCAATGGTTTTGATGCCGTATTCTTTGAGTACGCCGAGAATTTTCTTTTCGCGTCTTTCATAGCTTTCAAAAAGTGCCATAATCAGTCAACCTCCTTGTCGGTTCTGGGGTCGATATGCTTAACCGCGCCCTGCTCGGCGGTATATCTGCCGTAAGTTCCGATTGATTTTTCATACGCTTCGTTGGGGGTAAGACCTTTCTTTATGAAGTCGGTCATTTTGCCGAGCGAAACGAATTTGTAACCGCAAATTTCATTGTTCTTGTCAAGCGCAAGGGACAGAACGTAGCCCTCTGCCATTTCAAGATATCTTGCGCCTTTTAAAGCGGTGCCGTACATAGTACCTACCTGCGACCTGAGACCCTTGCCCAAATCTTCCAGTCCCGCGCCGATAGTAAGTCCGTCCTCGGAGAACGCCGACTGGGACCTTCCGTAAACTATTTGCAGGAACAGCTCGCGCATAGCGGTGTTGATGGCGTCGCAGACGAGGTCTGTGTTCAACGCTTCGAGAATGGTCTTGTGGGGAAGAATTTCCGCAGCCATAGCGGCGGAGTGGGTCATACCCGAACAGCCTATCGTTTCAATAAGGCATTCCTGAATGATACCGTCTTTTACGTTGAGCGAAAGTTTGCACGCGCCCTGCTGGGGTGCGCACCAGCCTATGCCGTGGGTGAAGCCTTTAATGTCCTTGATTTCCTTTGCCTGAATCCACAAGCCCTCTTCGGGAATGGGGGCGGGACCGTGTTCGAATTTACCCGAAACGCCCTTGGCAACGCAAATCATATTTTCAACTTCTTTTGAATATTGCATTACATGTCC
>JAIDFD010000073.1 GCA_029054485.1 Clostridia bacterium
CTACTTAATATTATGACGGGAGTCTGCCGTTTCCCGTTTACGGGAACCCTCGGCAGAGCGTCGCTTCGCTCGCACGAGCATCGGCTCTGCCTCTTTATCACTACCCAAACGCAAAACCGCCACTGAAAAGTGGCGGTTTTGCGTTTGGAGCAGGTGACGGGAGTCGGACCCGCCAAAATCAGCTTGGGAAGCTGACGCCATACCGATAGGCGACACCTGCATTTATTACTAAAATAATATACCACGTTACCGTTTAAAATGCAACCATAATTTTTAGGCAAATTTGATTAGAAAGCAGTTAAAATGACAAAAACTTTTTCGGAGGCAATATATGAACCCTATTAAAGAAAAATCAAGAAGTCTTGAAAACAGTTTTTTACCGCTGAAAAAAATGTATCCCAAAAGCTATAATAAGGCAAAAACTTCGCCCTATACCAAAACGCGCGTAATACTTATGAACGGCACGGAATTCGAGTCACAATGGTTTATGCATAACTTTGCGCGCCACTGCGATGAACCCGAAATTCTTGCAACACTTGCCGTTGTGCGCCGTCAGGAACAGCAACAACAAAAGCGCATAGCATGCTTGAAACCGCTTAATGAAAGCATACTAGAAACAACTATAGCCTACGAACAGCTTGCCGTTGATTTAACCGCGGTGCTCGCCCGCCACGAAAAGGACGAAAACAATATTAAGGCTTTGAACTTTGCGCTATTGGAGGATTTTGACCACCTTTACCGCTACGCCAACCTTTTGAAAATGGACAAAAACGAGGACGCCGATATGCTTGTGGGAAAATTCACCGAGATTATGCCCGGACGACCCACCGTTGCCGAACACCGCTATCCCGCAGACGACGTAAAACCGCATATGAACGCACAGACTGCCGATTTGTATTCAAAGCTGGTTGCAAGCACGATTACCGCCGCCGAACAGCAGACAATGAATTATTATATGAATATTTCGCAGTGGTATAAAAACGACTTGGGAAGAAAGCTGTATGCCGAAATTGCAATGATTGAGGAAGCGCACGTTACGCAAT
>JAIDFD010000074.1 GCA_029054485.1 Clostridia bacterium
GTATAAGGCGGCCTTTTCGGTCCACACCTCGTCGTTGTTCTTCGTGTCGAAAATCTGGTCCATCAACAAAAGGGTGTCGCCCGATTTGTTGTATACGGGCTCGTACAAAGAAACGGGGTCTGAAATCGCGTCAAGCGCATAAGCCACTTCTGAAACGGCAATGTTCATTTCCTTTGCGATTTTGTCGTAGGTTACGTCCTCATCGTCCGCTTCCAACTTTTCGCGCACTTTGAGTACCTGATACGCGGTGTCCCTTATCGAGCGGGAAACTCTCAACGAATTTCCGTCCCTTAAATACCTTTTAATTTCGCCGAGTATCATAGGCACTGCGTAGGTTGAAAATTTTACGCCGACTGTGACATCGAAGTTGTCAATCGCCTTTATAAGCCCCACGCAACCCGCCTGAAAAACGTCGTCCGCGTTTGCGTTCTTCGCCCAGAACCTGCGCACCAGTGACAGCACTAAACGCATATTGCCGACTATAAACTTATCGCGTGCGGCGTTGTCGCCCGCTTTCAGCTTTTTCATCAGTTCTTCCTGTTCCTTTGAGTTCAACAACGGCAAACCCGAAGTATCCACTCCGCAAATAACGACTTTTTGTAACATACGGTTATCCCCCTTATTTTTGATATGTACGCAAAATTCAAGGGGATTTATATGTAACTATATCTGTTTTGAAATGTCCTTTTTCAGCTTTGAAATTATCTTCTTTTCAAGTCTTGAAATGTAGCTCTGCGAAATACCCAGTTTGTCCGCAACGTCCTTTTGGGTCATCTCTTCGCCGCCGTCCAGCGCGAAGCGCATACGCATAATTTTCTGCTCGCGCTGAGAAAGTTTTGAAAGGGACGCCCGCAAAAGCTCGCGCTCGACCCCGCCCTCTATATCTGAGTAAACCGAGTCCGCGTCGGTACCCATTACGTCCGAAAGCAAAAGCTCGTTGCCCTCCCAGTCGGTGTTTAAAGGCTCATCGAAGCTGACTTCCTGCTTTAAACGCGACATACGCCTTAAATACATTAAAATTTCGTTTTCGATACAGCGCGACGCGTAGGTTGCGAGTTTGATATTCTTTTCCGATTTAAAGGAATTTATAGCCTTGATAAGCCCGATTGTTCCCACGGAAACGAGGTCGTCTCCGTCCACGCCCGCGCCCTCGAACTTTTTGGCTATGTATACAACGAGGCGGAGATTGTGTTCGACGAGTTCGGCTTTCGCGCGTTCGTCGCCGCTCTCCAAAAGGGAAATTTTGTCGCTCTCCTCTTCCTGCGAAAATGGCAAGGGCAACGCCTCGGTTCCGCATATGTAATCAAGCGTGTTTCTGCCTAAGATAAGGGCAAGCAGTTTTTTTATTTTTTCAAACATTTACTCCTCCATTAAATCGGGATGCAGCACCGCGCCGCACGCAGTCGGGCTTATTCCTATTTTTACGTTTTTGACAACTTCCGTCTTTTCGCCGCCGTAAATTTCTACCTTGTCCGCAGTAAAAATTTTCAATTTTTTACTTCCTGCAACAGTATGTATTTTTACCGCCTCTTTTATACCTACCGCGTCGACAATTTTAAGCGCGGCGGTCAGAGGAATTACGCTTACGGGTTGTCCCGAGTAGTAAACCTTGTTTCCGCTGTCAAAAAAGCCCGAAATTTCCACGCACTTTTCGCCCGAAAAAATCTTGCACTTTACGGTAGTCTTGCCGACTTTTTTCAGCTTTGCCGCTAATTTCCGCGCGAACATCAAAATCAACAGCGCGGCGAAAAGGGGTATCCCTATCGGCACGGACGAGAGTACATATCCCCCGCCCTGCAAATAGTCCATTCCCGTCAGTGCAAACACGCCGATGAGCGCGCCGCCCAAAAGCGCCGTAAAAGCCAGAAAGAGAGCCGACATTTTAACATATGCTTTAAATGATTTATACTTGCCCGCCAAAAGACAAATTATCAGCCCCGACAGCAATTTTATCACTACCGACAAAATCGCGCCCAGTCTGAAAAGAGGAAACACCACCGCAAAGCAGGCACCCGCCGCCGAGGCGGTTACCACCCTTAAAACGCTTGCGGAATTTTTGCAAACCAGCTTGGCGCAGTACAGAAGGGTGAAGTCCATACAAAAGTTTTCGGCTACGGCAAGTTCAACGTAGACCTGCATCGTACAAGCTATTATAGCGGCTAAAAGTTTGCGTAAAATAAAAATTATCGGCGAAGTTTGCCGAATATAGTCGCCGCAACTGCCCGCCGTTTCGGACAACTTTAAAAGCCGAGCGCGGAATTTCCGCGCTCGGCTTTATTATTACTCAAATGACAAAGTGTTTATCAGCTCTTTTAACTCCTCGCAGATAGGGCAGGCGAAAAGCTTTACCCTGAGCTGTGCGCAACCCTTTTGGTTTTTTAAATAAAAGGCGCACATTTTACGCATAAAAACGCAGGCGAAACGCTCGCCGTAAAGCTTGCGCGTTTTTTCGAGCTGAGTCAACACAAACTGCCTTTTATCGGGCAGAGGCTCACCAGTGATTTTTGCAAAAATCCAAGGGTTGTACATCGCGCCCCGCGCAACCGCCACGCCGTCCGCACCCGTCTTTTCAATCAGCTTTTCCGCGTCCGAACTCCCGAAAACTCCGCCGTTTGCGATTACCGGAATTTTGACCGCGTTTTTTGCCGCGGCGATTTCTTTCACGTTCACCGCGCCTGAATAGATTTTGTCCCGCGTTCTGCCGTGAACGCAAATCATATCCGCGCCCGCGCCCTCGCACATTTTCGCAAACTCTGCGGAAACTATGCGGCTTTCGTCAAGACCTATTCTGAATTTCACCGACACGGCTTTTCCGCTCTTTTTGCAGGCGGAAATAATTTTTTCGGCGAGCGGCAAATCGTTCAAAAGCGCGCTCCCCTCACCGTTGTTGTAAATTTTGGGCATCGGGCAACCCATATTAATATCAATAAGTTCAAAGTCTTTAAGTGCCTCGCTCTCGCACGCGCGGCGCATAATTTCGGGGTCGCTGCCGAAAATCTGGCAGGCTTTTATCCCCGCGTAGCCCTCGGAAACGTGCAAAAGCTCTTCGGTTTTTTCACTGCCGTAACAAAGCCCCTTCGCGCTCACCATTTCCGTAAAAGTCAGCCCCGCGCCGAGGTTATAACACAGCTCTCTGAAAACCGCGTTGGTGTAGCCCGCGAGCGGTGCTAAAAAGACGTTGTTTTTTGTGTGTAGTTTGCCTATCTCAATGCTTTTTAAGTTCATTTTTAGCAAGCGCCCAATAGTAGTCCTGTCTGGATAAATCCATATCCTCTAACTTTTCGCCGTCCGCCAAAGCCAGTTTTTCAAATGCGGCAAAGCGTTTTGTAAATTTGTCCACCGCCGCGTGAAGCGCCTCTTCGCAGTCCACGCCCGCAAGACGGCACACGTTCACAGCCGAAAACAGCACGTCGCCCGCTTCGTCGAAAATCGCGCCCTTATCCTCGGATACGCAAGCCTCGATAAGTTCGGCAACCTCTTCGGAAAGCTTTTCGGAAGCAGACAGCGGTGAAAGAAAATCCATTCCGCACTTGGCCGAACGCTTACCGACCTTTTGCGCGCGCATACACGCGGGCATATTTTTGGGAACGGCAACAACGGTATCGGAAAAAGTTTTCTGGCTCTTTTCCTCGCGCTTGTTCTTTTCCCACACGCCCAGAGCCTCGCCATCGTCTTTCGCCTTGTCCTTGCCGAATATGTGCGAGTGGCGGAAAATGAGTTTTTTGATAAGCCGCGTTATTGCGTCCGTGCCGTTGAACGCGCCCTGTTCCTCTTTTATAACGGCGTGAAAAGCCGCCTGCAAGAGCACGTCGCCCGTTTCCTCTTCCATATCGTAGTCATCGCCGCGCTCGATTGCGTCGACAAGCTCGTAAGCCTCTTCAATCATATTGGTCTTTATGCTCTCGTTGGTCTGCACCCTGTCCCACGGACAGCCGTCGGGCGCACGCAAAAGCTTTATCATTTTTTCCAAATCGGCGTAATCGTACCTGTCCTTTTTGAGGAACTCGCCCTCTTCCACCGCAACCGCGCAGGAATAGTCGTAGTCCTTTTGTCTGTCAATTTCGTAGACCTTTATTTTGGTAACCACGTTGCCGCGGACGAAAGTACAGTCCCTTTCTT
>JAIDFD010000075.1 GCA_029054485.1 Clostridia bacterium
CGGACCCCCCCCCCTATACGGGTTTTGTTCACTCTTTTATCCATATTTTTATCTCCTTATTTTCAAAAAAGTGTTTTTATCTTTTTTCGCCAACACCGTCATTTCGTCGTATCGGCGGCTCTGACGCTCCGTAGTCGAGAAATCTTTATATATTTCCCGCCACTCAACAATGACACTATTTTTTAATTATACCGATTATAACACGGGTTTTCGACAATTTCAACCATTTTTTCAAATTTTTTTAAACTTGTGGTCGCAAAACCTATCAACCACAACATATTGTGGTTTACGTTGCAAATTCGGTATTATAACAGCCTTTTTTATGATTTGCCGTAATTATTTTTTAGGCGGCGCGCCCGACAGGGCACGCCGCCAGACGTTTATTTTGATTTTACTTTAAAACTTTTTATCCGAACGGAACACAAATTCGCCGTCCTTTACGCAGACCTGAACTTCCTCTCCGGGAAGAACGTGACCAGACAAAATTTCGTCCGAAAGTCTGTCTTCAATGCGTTTTTGGATTATGCGCTTCAATGGACGGGCGCCGAACATATCGTTGTAGCCCTCGTCTACCAGTTTTGACATTGCCTCGGCGGTGATTTTAAGAGTAACGTTTTTATCTTTAAGCCTTTCGGAAAGTCCGTCTATAATTTTGGTGCAGATTTGCGCCGCCTCGTCCTTGGTCAGCTTGCGGAAGATAATGATATCATCGAGCCTGTTTAAAAATTCGGGTTTGAACTGTTCGCGCAAAGCTTCGTTTATGGCGTCCTTCATATTATCGTAGCCATCGTTATCGGAAGAGGTGAAACCGAAGTTTGACATCTTTTTAATCTGGCTTGCACCAACGTTTGAAGTCATTATTATTATGGTATTTTTGAAGTTGATTACCCTGCCCTTGCTGTCGGTCAGTCTGCCGTCGTCCAAAATCTGCAAAAGCACGTTGAATACGTCGGGGTGGGCTTTTTCAACCTCATCGAAAAGCACTACCGAATAGGGCTTTCTTCTGACCCTTTCGGTGAGCTGACCGCCGTTGTTGTCATCGTAGCCGATATAACCGGGAGGCGCGCCGATAAGCTTCGAAACCGAGTGCTTTTCCATAAACTCGGACATATCGAGGCGTATCATAAGCCTCTCATCGCCGAACATACTTTCTGCAAGAGCTTTTGCAAGGTCGGTTTTACCTACGCCCGTAGGACCTACGAAAATGAACGAGCCTATCGGCTTGTTGGGCTCGGCAAGCCCCGCACGGGCACGGCGGATTGCGCGCGATACCGCGCTGACAGCCTCGTCCTGACCGATAATGCGCTTATGCAAATTTTCCTCTAAGTGAAGGAGTTTGTCGCTCTCCTGCTCGGTGAGCTTAACGACGGGAACGCCCGTCCAGCCGCTGACTATATCGGCGATTTCGTTACTGCCGATAATGGGCGCGGTGGTCTGCTTTTCGCCCTTCCAGTCGGAAGTGAGTTTGTCTATTTTGTCCTGAACTTCGTTTATTTCATTGACAAGTTTTTGCGCCTGAGTGTAATTTTCGCCCTTTGCCGCCTTATTTTTTTCCATATTCAGGCGTTTGAGCTTTTCTTCGAGTTCCTTGACCTCTTCGGGGCTGTTTAAGCTGTTTAAACGTGCGCGGGAAGCTGCTTCGTCTATTAAATCTATTGCTTTGTCAGGCAAAAATCTGTCGGTGATATATCTGTCCGAAAGTTGTGCGGCGGCGTTTATCGCGTCCTCGGTTATCACCACTTTGTGGTGGGCTTCGTACTTGTCGCGCAAGCCCTGCAAAATGGCGATTGTGTCCTCAACGGTGGGTTCATCGACCTGCACGGGGGTAAAACGGCGCTCTAACGCCGCGTCCTTTTCAATATACTTTCTGTACTCTTCCAAGGTAGTTGCGCCTATGGTCTGCAACTCGCCGCGGGCGAGCATAGGTTTCAAAATGTTAGCCGCGTCCAGATTTCCTTCCGAGGTCGAGCCCGCGCCAACGATGTTATGGATTTCGTCTATAAACAGAATTACATTTCCGCTGTTTTTTATTGAATTTATTGCGTTTTTAAGCCTTTCCTCAAAGTCGCCGCGGTACTTTGCGCCCGCAACCATTCCAGCGAGGTCAAGCGAGAAAACTATCTTGTTTTTCAAAAGGTCGGGGACCTCGTTTTTTATAATCGCCTGCGCAAGTCCTTCCACAACCGCGCTTTTGCCCACGCCGGGCTCGCCGATTAACACGGGATTGTTTTTCGTTCGGCGCGAAAGCACCTGAATTATCTTGTCTATTTCCTTTCTTCTGCCGATAACGGGGTCGATTTTGCCCTCGCGAGCCTTTAAAGTGAGGTCGGTGCCGTACTGCAAAACGCGCTTATCCAGTCCGCCCTCGCTCTTGCGTTCGGCGGGTTTTTGGAAAATGGATTTGGGGCTTTTAAAATTATCTTTTATCGGCGAGGTAAAAAGATACTGCTCTTTGTCATCATCGTTATCTTCCTCTTCACTGTCCGAGCCGCTGTTGATTGCAAGCTCTAATTTGCTTGCAAGCTGGGTCATATTCACGCCTATCGCGTGGAAAATGCGCATTGCAAGACACTCGGTTGAGGACATTACCGCAAGTAGCATATGCTCGGTGCAGGCGAGCGAATCCTCGCCGTTCAAATCGATAGAAAGCTCTACCGCGCGTTCGATCATATGCTTAGTGCGCGGGGTTAAGCCGTTAATATTAGAGTGGCGGTCAATCGAGCGGGCAAAATACTCTTTGTACATTGCCGCGTTTACGTTGCACGCATTCAAAATCCGGTTGGCGGTACAGTCGCGGCAGTTGAGCATAGCAAAAATGATATGCTCGCTTCCTATATAACTACTGCCGTAAGCCTTTGCCGCCTCTTCCGCAATGGAAAAAACCCTTTGCAGATTATCTGAAAATCTGTCCATATATTCCATAATATCTATCCCCTCCTTACAAGGTTAATTTTTTAAGTACTTTCGCGGCGTACTGGGCGCGGTAAATATCGCGGTCGGTTGCCGTGAGCGGTCTTTGCGCCGCCGCATTGATATTGGTGGGACGCATTTTTACGATAAGGTCGTCTATTTCGGTGATGTCCGAAAGGTTGATATACCCAAGGCACGCGCCCAATTTTACTTTTGAAGCAAGTCTTACAAACTCGTTTGAAGAAACCTTTGCGCAGTTGGTGAGTATGCCGTAAGCGCGCCTGCACTCGTCCTCGATATCCAGAGCTTTGGAACTTTTCATAATCACACGGCGTTCGTTCTCTTCAAGCTCGCCGACCTTTTTGACCACTTCGCCGACCTGCTTCAAAATTTCCTCTTCGGTAACGCCGAGCGTTACTTCGTTTGAAATCTGGTAGAGATAACCCTCGGCGTCGCTGCCCTCGCCGTAAATTCCGCGCACCGTAAGACCGAGGCGGGAAATTCCGCGTATCAGCTTGGGCATAAGTCCGTTCACTGTCAGCGCGGGCAAAAACTGCATAACCGAAGCTCTCAACCCCGTTCCCAAATTGGTGGGGCAGGCAGTCAAAAAGCCCAACTGCTCATCGAAAGCGAACTTCATATAGTGCGCTATGCTGTTGTCAATTTCAGACATGGTATCGTAAGCGAGTTTTAAATCCAGCCCCTTGACAATCGTCTGCTCGCGGAGGTGGTCCTCCTCGTTAATCATTATAGAAACGTTGTCCTCCCTGTTGATGAGGGCGGCGGAATACCTCCTGTTTTTTATAAGCTTGGGGCTTATAAGGTGGTTTTCCATAAGGCACACAGCCTGCTCGTCTGAAACCGAGTCCATATACATAAGGCGGAATTCGTCCAACTTTGAAAGTCCGGATGATACCAGTCTTATTATTTCCTTCGCCTGCTTTACGTCTTTTATGTGGGACGGAAAGGGGAAGCCTTCGATATTTCTTGCAAGTCTTATTCGCGTTGAAACGACTATACCATCGGAAACTCTATCCATTGCTTCCCTCCCCTTCGTCTATGATTTTTTTGATTTTAAGAATCTCGTTGTTGAGTCTGCCCGCGTCCTTGTAGCGCTTTTCGCTCAGCGCGTCCTCAAGCTGTTCCTGCAAAGAATTGAGACGGCGGTGAAGTCCGTGCTTATCGGTGTTGCCGTACATTTTTCCGATATGGTTCACCTTGCCGTGGACTCGGCGTATGTAGGGCAAAAGTTCCTCTTTGAAAACGTCGTAACAGCTGGTACAGCCCAAAAGACCGCTCTTTTCGTAGTCGGCGTAGGTCGTGCCGCAGACGGGGCAGGATTTTGCGCGCCTTACACGGCTGGGAATAAACCCGGGCCACACTTCACCGTGTGTCTTTTTGCGCATCTGCTCTTTAAGGTCGGCATAGCACCCCGCGCAGAGATGACACTCAAATTTTTTCCCGTTTGTAATTTCAACGTAGTTTACCGTTGCTTCGTGTTGTTTACATTGTTGGCAAAGCATAAATAATTTTTACCTTGTTTTATTTTACATATTTATATAAGGAAAGAGGAGACTTATACCATGAAAAAATTAATCGCACTGTCACTTACCATGATGTTATCGTTCTCATTGGCGGCCTGCGGAAGTGCGGACACTTCCGACGATCAGGCAAATACTGCATCGGATGGCGCTACGGACGGCAGCGCAGATACTGCACCGGATGATACTTCGGACAGCGGCACAGATACTGCATCAGACGACGAAAGCAATCCTGCTGATAACAATACCGACGCTGCTGACAGCGATGCTGCCTATGTTAAGGACAAAGGTTCACTTGTCATAG
>JAIDFD010000076.1 GCA_029054485.1 Clostridia bacterium
GCTTTTGTGCAGTAAAAAAATCTACGACCTGCTCGCCGAAAAACTCAAAGTTGGCAATATCGAAAATTTCCCTATTCCCTTCAAGTGCGTAGCCACCGACCTTTTATCGGGCAAGCTGCACGTATTTTCCAAGGGCGACGCCGCACTCGCTATAGAAGCATCAAGCACAATCCCCGGTGTGTTCCGTCCGGTAAAGTTTGAAGATAAGCTTTTAGTGGACGGCGGCTGTCTTTGCCGCGTGCCCTTTCAGCTCGTAAAGGAAATGGGCGCGGACGTAGTTGTGGCGGTGGACGCGCTTATAAACACTAGCGAACACGTTGAAAAGGTGAATAACATAGTGAGTATGATGCTGCGCGTTTTCGACGTAATGGACTGGAACACGTCCTCTATATTAAAGGAGCGCGACAAACACCTTTACGATTTGTGGCTCGAACCCGAGCTTAAAGGAGTAACCGCCTATCAGGTCAAGGAACTTGAAGGCATATACGATGAGGGTTACGACCTCGGCAAAAAGAATATACAAAAGATAAAAGAGCTTTTAAAATAAATGGATTTATTTGATTTAAACGGCAACGAGGAGGGTGCAAAGCCCCTTGCCGAGCGTATGCGCGCAAACAACTTAAACGAATTTATCGGGCAGAGGCACATAGTCGCCGAAGGCTCGCTTTTGCGCCGCGCAATTTTAGCGGACAGACTGGGGAGCTGTATTTTTTGGGGCCCCCCGGGCACAGGTAAAACCACGCTTGCAAACATAATCGCTTCAACCACCCACGGCGAGTTTATAAAACTCAACGCGGTGCAGGCGGGCGTTGCGGACGTTAAAAAGGCGGTTGAACAGGCGCAAAACAATTTGAAAATGTACGGCAAGCGCACCTACTTAATGCTTGACGAGTGCCACCGCTTCAACAAAACCCAGTCAGACTCTCTCTTGCCCGCAATCGAGCAGGGGACGGTAATTTTTATAGGTTCCACTACCGAAAATCCCTACGCCTCGATGACCCCCGCTATCGTGTCGCGGTGCAGGGTGTTCGAGTTTAAGCACTTGACCGAAGAGGATATAAAGGGCGCGCTTTTAAAGGCGGTTTCGGACAAGCGCAAGGGCTTGGGCGAATACTCGGCAAAAATAGAAGATGACGCGCTCAACCATATCGCGCGTACCGCGGGCGGCGATTTGCGCACCGCGTACAACGCATTGGAGCTTGCCGTGCTGACAACTCCGCCGCAGGCGGACGGGAGTATAATAATCACCCTTTCGGACGCGGAGCAGTCAATCCAGCGCAAGGCGATGTCCTACAACGAGGACGCTTATTACGACTATCTTTCCGCTTTTTGCAAGTCGCTTAGGGGGAGCGATTCCAACGCCGCGCTGTACTACGCAATGCGGCTTATCGAAGGCGGGTGTGACCCTATTATAGTTTTGCGCAGACTTATAGTTCACTCGTGCGAGGACGTGGGAATGGCTGACCCCAACGCTCTCGTGGTCGCAACTTCCGCGCTGACCGCGTTTGAAAAAATCGGATATCCCGAGGGCTTAATTCCATTGTCAAATGCAATAGTCTACGTTTGCGAAGCTCCCAAAAGCTACGCGGTCAAAACCGCAATGCTTGCGGCGCAGAGGGACGCAAGAGAGGTGCGGGACGATGACGGAGTTCCGCCGTACTTAAAGGACAACACCTTCGGCGACAAACAAACCAAGGCGCAGAGCGGAAAGTACAAGTTTCCGCACGATTATTCGGGCGGGTACGTTGAACAGCAGTATCTCCCGGACAGACTCAAAGATAAGGTCTACTACGTTCCCACCGACCACGGCTTTGAGCGCACCGTTCAACAACTCCGCAAAGACAAAGGCAAAAAATAAATTTGAGCCGCCCGCACACTCTGTGCACGGGCGGCTATTTTTATTGACTTTACCACAGAATATTAGTAAAATATTATAAAACCGCAGAGGGAACCCAACGTCCGCCCTGCGGCATATATTATATTTAACGGAATGGATTAATGCAGAGTACTGACCTGAAAAAAACAGCGGTAAAAACTTCGGTAATTACCTTAATAATAAATTTTTTGCTGTCGGCTTTTAAGCTTGCCGCGGGTATTTTAGGCAACTCGCTTGCTATGATTTCCGATGCAATCCATTCCGCTTCGGACGTATTTTCAACCTTAATAGTGATTATCGGCGTAAAGGCAGCTTCCAAAGCAGCCGACAAAAACCACCCGTTCGGGCATGAACGGTTTGAGTGCGTTGCGGCGATTATTCTTTCCGTTCTTCTCTTAGGTACCGGAGTTTTTATCGGTTACAGCGGTGTAAGCAATATTGTCACAGGCGCATACAAAAAATTTGAAATGCCAACTTACCTTGCGCTGTCCGCGGCGGTTATTTCTATCGTGGTAAAAGAAGTTATGTTCATTTACACTATGCGCGCGGCGAAAAAATGCAACTCGGGCGCGCTTAAAGCGGACGCCTGGCACCACCAGTCGGACGCGCTGTCGTCCGTGGGAAGCTTGGTCGGTATAGCCGGCGCGATGCTGGGCGTGCTTATACTCGATTCCGTTGCAAGCATTGTAATCTGTCTTTTGATTTTTAAGGCGGCGGTAGAAATTTTTATGGACGCGATAAAAAAGATGACCGACCAAGCCTGCGATGAAAAGACCGAAAACGAGATAAAGGAGTTTATTTTAACCTGCGAAGGGGTTAAGGGGCTCGACCGCCTTATGACAAGGCTTTTCGGTAACCGGATTTACGTCATAGCCGAAATTTCCTGCGAGAGCGAAATTCCTCTGCACGAGGCGCACGATGTTGCCGAGCGCGTGCATACCGGTATCGAGCAGAATTTCCCGCTCGTCAAGCATGTTACCGTCCACGTAAACCCGTATGAGGAAAAATCGGACGGCGAATAAAATAAAATAAATATCAACCCTTGCGCATTTGCGCAAGGGATTTTTTTATTACAAGTATATTTCTAGTCCTTGGTAAATAAATTAAAAAGGAGGACGGTTGAGTTTTCTGTAAAATTTTCGGTTTTTAGACAAAACATATCAATATACGCCGTTCCCAATTAATTATAATCGGAGAGAAGATTGGTAAGGGTATTTAAACTTAAAAATCTTGTAATACTTTCAATCGCGGCGGCGCTGATTGCAGTGCTTTCCACAACCGCGTATTTTACGGGCGCATACGCCGTTTATTTCGGCAACACGCCGAGGCTTATCCCCATTTACAGCGTGGACAGGGACGACAAGGTGATTTCCATTTCGTTCGACTGCGCCTGGGGAACCGAGTACACGGACGACATTTTGAACGCGCTTCGCGTAAGCAACGTCCGAGCCACTTTCTTTATGGTGGAGTTCTGGGCTGACAAGTACCCTGAATATGTGAAAAAAATCGATGCCGCGGGCAACGAAATCGGCACGCACTCGTCTACCCACTCGTATATGAGCAAGCAGAACGCGGAAGAGATAAAGGCGGAGCTTTCAACCTCGTCCGCGGTGATAGAGAGCATTACAGGCAAAAAGGTAGAGCTGTTCCGTCCGCCCTACGGCGACTACGACGATGAACTTATACGCACTGCCGCGGAACTTGGATACTACACAATCCAATGGGACGTAGACAGCCTTGACTGGAAAAATTTATCGGCGAGCGATATAGCAATGCGCGTCATAAACGGCGTGCAGAGCGGCTCGATAATACTTATGCACAACAACGGACTTCATACAGCCGAAGCCGTGCCTATAATACTTGAAACTCTTAAAAACAGGGGCTACTCATTCGTCCCGATAGGCGAGTTGATTTATCGTGAAAATTACACGATAGACAACACGGGCAGACAGGTGCCTGCCGCGTAAAAGTCCGCCAACTCAAAATTACAGGGAAAAACATAATATGGAGGCAAATATGAATTACAACACAGAAAAAAACAATAAGGTGTACATTTACGGCGAAATCGTTTCCGAAGCGGTGTTTTCCCACGAGGTCTACGGCGAAGGGTTTTACGAGTTTTACGTCAAAGTTATGCGCCTTTCGGGTCAGGCGGACGTTCTGCCCGTTACCGTGTCCGAACGGATTATGACAGAAGGTATGACGGTGGGCAACACCATCTGCGCGCTGGGTCAGTTCCGCTCGTACAATAAATTGGAGGGCGGAAAATCCCGCCTTATGCTAACAGTATTCATACGCGAGCTATTGGACACCCAGCCGGGGAAAAATCCCAATTCGATTATTCTTTCGGGCTATATCTGCAAACCGCCCGTTTACCGTACAACGCCTTTCAACCGCGAAATTGCCGATTTGCTTATAGCGGTAAACAGAAGCTATAACAAGTCTGACTATATCCCCGCGATTGCGTGGGGGAGGAACGCAAGGTTTGTAAGGAATTTGTCCGTGGGCGACAGGGTTGCCTTATCGGGCAGAATACAGAGCCGCGAGTACCAGAAAAAACAGCCCGATGAAAGTTTTGTGACAATGACCGCGTTTGAGGTTTCCATTTCAAAGCTTGCCGCGTTCGACGACGAGTCGGAGTTTGACATAGAGCAGGAGTTCGATTTGTACTCCGTCCCCAGAACGTACGAGCAAAACGAAAATTAAACGAAGTAATAAATTAAACGCGCCCGACGGCTTCGCCGTCGGGCGCTTAAATTATTCGGTTTTTTCAACGATACCTTCGGTCAGTTCTTCAAACGAAGTACCGAGTACGTTTATAATTTTAATTATATTGTATAGCGAGGGTTCTACTTTGTCACATTCCCATTCACTGACGCGCTGTTGCGTCGTGTTCATTTTAAGAGCAAAATCATTTTGGTTCATTTTATTTATTTTTCGTAAATGTTTTAAATTTCCGCCAAACGTACTCACAATTTAATTTTACACTAAAAGCCGTGTTTTTATTTGACATACACTAAATTTAGTGTTATTTTATAATTGAGAAATTAATAAGTTATAGAGGAAGTACTACTAATGAAATATCCTGTAAATATTAAGCATTTGCTGTTGGGCGGAATACTGCATCTGGGCGTTTTGGCTTTTGTTTTCGCTTCTGGAATGTTTTTATCGGTTTCTGGCTTGACGGCAATGATTTTGGCAACGTGCGCTCATTTGATTTACTTGGCGGTTTACTGCTTTTATTATAAAATTGCAAACACGGCAGGCAGGAGAATAAGGACGTTTATTTCACGCATTGCTCCAAGCATAGCTTTGATTGCCATATTTGCGGTTTTGGGCGTTATATTCAAAAAAGAAAAGGACGCAAGAAATCTTATTGAGTTCGCATCGCGGATTGTTGCCGGAATTCTATTGGTAAAGCGCATAATTAAAAATTACAAGCTTGAAATTTCCGGAAACATAATATTTCCTTCAAAGAAAAAAGCAATTTACAGGCTGTTAAAAGTTCTATACCATATTTTCTTAATATCCGGCATTGCACTTACGGTTTTTGCAAAGCCTTTTATAGAATTGTATTTTGAAGGCTTCATAATAGCCGGCTGTGTTCTCTGGTTCTGCTACATAGCGTTCAGCTACTATTGTAACTATTCGTGCGAAATCGACCCCGCATTGCTTGAAGAGGAAGAAGTTGAAGAAGTTGAAGAGAGTGCGGTTGCATATAACGCACACGGTACGTCAAACTCAAATACCGATGGCGAGAGAACGGTTAACGAGAGCGATGTTTACCGCTGTGTCAGAAAAATCGCCGATAAGTGGTCGTACAGGGAAGAGCAGATTTCTGCAATGACTCAGGGCTCGATACGTTACAGTGTTTCGGTTGACGTTTCAGGCGACAGGATAAATTATTCTGTCAACGGCAGACTTTCTTCGGTAAGCAATGCAAGCGAAGCGCAGACCTACGCGCGTAGTAAAATAGAAAAAGCGGCGTTTAACATTAAAGAGGAAACGGGCAGAGAATTGCAGAAATTAAATCTTCCTCATTCTTATCAAATTAACGTGGATATTGGTTATGTTGAATAAATTTACAAAGCGCCCGAC
>JAIDFD010000077.1 GCA_029054485.1 Clostridia bacterium
TTCGATAAACGAGTGCCCGCCGCCGAGCGAATACACAGTAATAAGACCGAACGCACCCGCTATAACGAAAGGAATTATATATTTGCCTATGCCCTTTAAAAAAGTGATACGCTTAAAAAGCTTTTTGCTCGCAAATACAAGGTAATAAAAGCCCACGCCCACAAGCGCGGTAATGAGCGCGCCCAACGCGGTCCAAAGCAAGAAAATCCAGTCCGAAGAAGCAAAAGCTATCGGCGCGAAGTTGAAGCTGTCGAACGCGAATGTTACCGGAAGATGCAAGGCAAGCCTGAGCGAATTGCGGGTCACTAGCGAGGTTATTACGCTCACGGCGGCGCATATGAACACTTGAGGCGAAAACGAGCGGAACGCCTCTTCCAAAGCGAACACAAGACCCGTTACGGGCGCATTGAAAGCTACCGCCAAGCCCGCGCTTGAACCTGCGGCGATTTGTAATCTCCGCACCATAAAATTGCGCCTGCAAAGTTGCGAAACCGCGCTTCCCGCACAGCCGCCCATCTCTAACGACGGACCTTCCGCGCCCGCGGGATAGCCTATGATTACGCACGCCAAAGACGCCGCGAACATAGAACATAAAGTTACATACCACTTGAAGCGCACAACGCCCCGCGCCGCGCCCTCTATCTGCGGAATACCGCTTCCGCGTATCATAGGCACGAGTTTCACCATAGTGCCGATTAAAAGCGAACCCGCCGCAAGCGCCAAAAACAAAAGCGGCACGAACGCGGGATTTTTGAGAAATAAATCGTAAAATTCTCGCGAGGTCTCCTCGCCACGCGACATTAATTCGTTATAAAAAGTGATTACAACGCCCGCGAAAAGCCCCGTTAAAATACTTAAAAGCAGTAAGTTTATTCCGTTGTCGGCAAACAGCCGCAGATTTTTTTTGAATCTGTTTTTTCTTTCCATACACGCACCAGTGAATAATTTACCGTGCAATTATATCATTTAATACTTATTTTGTAAAACCCTTTCAGCCGTTTATTCAAATAAAAAATCCTGCGGAATTTCCGCAGGATTTAATTTTAATGTACGCCGTAGAGTATATCGAAATATGTGGGATAAGGCCAGTAGTCGGACGACGTGAGCGTTTCCATTTCGTCGACGAATTTTCTTACCTCTTCCATATCGGGAATTATAACGTGCGCCATAGCCTGTGAAGCGGTGCGCACTTCCTCCTTGTCTATCGCGCCCAAATCGCTTTCGAGCTTGCTAATTGCCGCCGCCGCGCCGTCGTTAAGCGCGGAAAGCTTTGTAATAAGCTCTTTTTCCGCGTTGCAGGGCAAGCCGTCGATTACAGCCTGCTTAGAAGCGAGGTTCTGGCAGAGAACTGCGACAAAATCGGATACCGCGGGGATTATATCACGCTTAGCCATTTCAATCATAGTGAGAGCTTCGATATTGATTATTTTAATATAATTTTCAAGTCTTATGTCCGCGCGTGCAACGGCTTCAGCCTTGCTGAAAACGTCCTGCTTCACGAACACTTCCACGTTTTTATCTTCGTATAAAACGGGAATCGCGTCTGCGGTGTTTTTGTGGTTTAAAAGTCCGCGCTTTGCCGCCTCGCCCTCCCATTCGGGTCCGTATCCGTCCTCGTTGAAAATTATGCGGTAGTGCGCTTTAAGCTCGCGCGCGATAATAGCGCCCGCCGCCTTTTCAATATCCTTTTTACCCTCCAACTCGTCCGCAAACGCCATAAACGCGTCTGCAACTATCGTGTTAAGACAGATGTTTGCATCCGACACGTTCGCCTGCGAGCCCAACATTCTGAACTCGAACTTGTTACCCGTGAAAGCAAAGGGCGAAGTGCGGTTTCTGTCGGTTGCGTCCTTAGGGAATATGGGCGACTCGGGAACGCCTATCGAGCCCTGCGGGGACGATGGCGCAACGTAATTTTTGCCCTTGACGATACAGTCCACAAGCGCGCCTATCTGGTCGCCGAGATAGATAGAAATGATTGCAGGCGGCGCTTCGTTTGCGCCAAGCCTATGGTCGTTGCCGGCAGAGGCAACCGAGGCGCGGAGAACGCCCTGATAGTCATCGACCGCCTTGACGACCGCCGCCAAAACAAGCTTGAACAGCGTGTTCGTTTCGGGCGAGTCGCCCGGGTTTAAAAGGTTTAAACCGGTTTCGGTGGACATAGACCAGTTGTTGTGCTTGCCGCTTCCGTTAATGCCCTCAAAGG
>JAIDFD010000078.1 GCA_029054485.1 Clostridia bacterium
GTCTATAACAACGGGATTTCCGGCAACCGCGCCTATATTGTCGTGGTCGTAATGCCGGTGCGAAATCGTAACCGCGTCCGCGCTTACGTCAGGCATATCATAGCCTATCGAGCCGTTGTACGGGTCGCAGACTACAGAAGTGCCTGTGCTTTCAGTCAGCTTAAAGCACGAATGTCCCAAATATTCAATCTTCATTCTTCTTCCTCTTATCTTTCTCTTATTTATATATCACGGTAAAACTAAGTTCTACCTTTTCGCCGTCCTGACCGCTTTCGTATTCAAGGCGTACTCTGTGTCCGTGTACGGCGGATAAAATTTCAATTTTGCGGGTTAAAACTTCAAACGAGCCTTTCATATTTCCGTAGCCGATTTCGCAAAGCGTTGTCTCGCCCTCTTTAAACGGCATACGGATAAGTTGCAAACCCGAGCGGATATATTCCGCGCTTCCCGCTTTGAAAAAAAACTCCGTCTTGTCGCCGTCTGTAAGATAATTCACCATCGCGCCGCCGTTGAAAGTTTTACAGGTTCCCTCGGCGGATATATCACTGTCCAGCCCGCCGCCGTAAGTTTTTATTTTCACGGTACACGGCGTTTCACGCTGTCCGTTAAAATCATTATAACACATATTTTAAAAAATTACTTTAAATTCTGTACGAAAATATCCGCAGTGATCAGATTTTTTTTGCCTCTGGAATAGCGTTCCTTGCCGGTGCGCAAAATTTCGCTGAGCCAGCCGCTATCGCCCCGCGCAATCGCCGACTTTACTTCTTCGAGCGAGCTTATCAGATTGTCGAGCTTTTCCACAAGGTTGTCCGCATTTTTCAGATAGAGCGATGTCCACATATTTTCGTCCACGCCCGCAATTCTCGTCATATCCTGAAAGCTTCCGCCCGTAAAACCGATACAGCCGTCGATTTCGCCGTCTTTTACGTAGGCGTTAGAAACTATGTGCGCAAGCTGGGACGTATAGGCAATTTTTTTATCGTGAAGTTCGGCGGTACATTCAACTATCCGCCCGAAGCCCATATCCTTCACCAAATCCCAGACAATTTTAATCGCGCTGTCCTCAGCCTCTCCGCGGACGACTATCATACTCGCCCAGTCGAAAAGGTGCGCGCAAGCGTTTTCTATGCCCGAAACTTCTTTGCCCGCCATGGGATGACAACCCACATACTGAAAATTGCGCGGTCTTTCGTTCACCGCGTCCGCTATATATTTTTTTATGCCGCAGACGTCCGCGACCACCGCGCCGTCCTTAAAGGTATTCGAATTAATAAATTCAACCGTAGCTTCGGGGGGCAACGCGATAAACACCACGTCGAAAGTTTCAAAGGTTTGCGCCGTGCCGTCTATTATCGAGTGATTAAAAGCGTATTCAAGCGCCGCCTTAGAGCGGTTCCAGCCGTACACAGTGTGTCCCGCCCTTTTGAGCGCAAGGCACATCGAGCCGCCTATTATTCCCATTCCCGCAACGCAGATTTCCATAAATACTCCTCCGTTATGTCTAGAAGATTATATCATAGTCTTTCAAATTAGACAATTAAATTATAAC
>JAIDFD010000079.1 GCA_029054485.1 Clostridia bacterium
CCCCCCCCGCCCGCCCGCGCCCCCCTTTTTTTTTTTTTTGTACCGTCGTCCAGGTTCCGCTAGTCTTGTCGGTTACGCCTGTGGGTCCGGTTACGCCTGTGGGTCCGGTTACGCCTGTGGGTCCGGTAACACCATCCATGCCGTCCTCACCAGTAGGACCTGTTGCGCCTCTTGGTCCGCGGAATCCTGTGGGGCCTGTTTCACCGATTGGACCGGTCGCGCCCGTTGCACCGGTCGCGCCTCTCGGTCCGATTGGACCTGTTGCACCGGTTAAGCCTCTGGGACCTGTTGCGCCGGGTGCGCCCGTTGGTCCCGTTATGCCCGTGAGTGTATACACCGTCCTCACTTCCGAGCCGCCGCAAGCGCAGCCGCAGCCGCCGTTACAGCAATTATAGGCTATTGATATTAAGTTTTCATTCATCTATATTACCTCTTAAACCGAGTTTGCTTTCAAAATATTTTTTGTTGTAAAGATAGTTTTCGTTATGCGGTTTAATCTTTCCTGCGGCGGTATTATAGCTGTTTGCACGCTCGATATCGCCCAGTCTGTCATAAATCACACACAACTGCATATTGGGAATAAAACCGCAATAATCCTTGTTTACAAATCCGCCGTTTTCTTCTTCCGATGGCGCATACAGCGCTTGGCGGTACCAGTAAATCGCGGTCGCTAAGTCGCCTTTATTGAAAAAATATCCGCCCAAAATACAGCAAGCCTGACTTTGGGGCGGCGCGAAAGTGAAACTGCGCAGAAGCGAAACAAGCGCGTTTTTTTCATCGCCGAGACTTGAATATGCGGAATACAAATTCAGACAGGCTTCAACCTTGTTGACCGACCAACCGTTTCCGTTCAGAAAATCTTCCAAAACAGCGCAACTTTCGCGCAACATTCCGTTGAAAAACAGCTCTCTGCCGTAGTAAAACTTCTGCCTCTCGTCCAGCGGTTTGCCTTCGGCAATCTGTTTTTGAAGTATGCGCAAATTTCTCAGCGGCTCGGAGGGCTTGATTTTTTTATGGTAAATCACTGCGTCCGAGCGAAGTATCCTGCCACGCGGCGTCACCGCCTCGTGTACCGCGCCCGAAAAGCGGTAATTTCCGCTCCGTCTGAAAATCCGCTCTCTGTCGTATACGAAAGTCGGCTCGCCGTTATCGAAAGCCGCCGCATACGGCAAAACCGCCATATCGTAGTTTTCAAAATTTTCTTTGAGACGGACGATTTTTTCACAGTTTTCGTCCGTTATAACATCGTCAGCATCCAGCCACATAACAAGGTCGCAATTCGCTTTTTCAAACGCAAAATTGCGGGCGGCGGAAAAATCATCGCACCAACTAAAATAATACACCTTGTCGGTGAACTCTTTTGCAATCTCAACCGTGCCATCGTTCGAGCCTGTATCCGCCACGATTATTTCATCGGCGAATTTGGCGGCGCAACTTAGGCACCGCCTTAAAACCTGCTCTTCATTTTTTACTATAAGGCACACGCTTAAAGTCATTTTCAATCCCATTTTTGCAGTAATACATTATATGCAGCCGCCCTCCCGCGCGTCCCTATTGTAAAGCCGCATATTAAAGCCGCCCGCGCAAAATGCGCGGGCGGCTGAAATTTTAACCTGCAAAAAATTATTCTTTATAGTTTTCGTAGAAGCCGTCGAAATCATCGAATTCCGACTTCCCCGCTTGCACGTTGCGCTTTGCGTCGCGCAAAGGTTTTTGCGTTGTGTCAACCGTGGTCGTGGTCGTAATCACCGCATCGGACGGATAAGGGGTTGATACGTTACCCGACTGGGAAGTGCCCGCCTCAATCATTTGCGGGGGTTCTGCGGGGGTTATCTGCACGGGACGTTCCTTTTGCGCAAGATTTTTGAGAGCCGCGACCGCCAGTGCGCCAAGTGTATCCAGCGAAATATTGCCGTTACCGTTGCCGCCGAGCGAGCCCATATGGGGCGTGTACGGACCGCGGATAAGCTGCTCTTCGGCATAGCGCGTACGCTCCTCCGCGTATCTCGCCCTCTCTTCCGCCGCGCGTAAAGCACGCTCTTCCGCCTGTCGTGCGCGTTCTTCTTCGGCGCGTGACATACGCTCCTCCGCGTATCTCGCCCTCTCTTCCGCCGCGCGCAATCGTTCTTCAAGCATAAACGCTCCGCCCGTCTGATAGGTCATAGGCTGTTGCATAGGCATTGGCTGAATTGACTGCGCCGCCGCAAGTTTTGCACGCATCTCCGCAAGCTCCATTTCGAGTTTCATTATCGCGGAATTGTCCTGCACCTGCTGTGCGGGCTGTGCCTGTTGCGCCGCGAGTTTCGCGCGCATTTCGGCAAGCTCCATTTCCAGCTTCATTACCGCCGCATTATCCGCCGGCGGCGCCTGTTGAGCCATAGGCTGTTGTACTTGCGGAACAGGCGAAGCCTGCTGGGGCATAGCCATAGTTGCCATACCTGCGCCTGCCATTCCCATACCCGCCATACCTGCCTGCATACGGATTTTTTCAAGCTCGGCTTCCTGCTTTGCTTTTGCAAGCTCGCGCTCGGTTTCAAGCCGCTCTTTCTGAGCCTGCCTTTCTTCCTCTCTGCGCTGTCTTTCCTCTTCCTTGCGCTGGCGCTCTTCCTCTTTGCGCGCTTTTGCTTCCTCGCGCTCTTCCTTGCTCTTTCTGCGTTTGCATGCAACCGCAATTATGATTATAAGCACAAGCAAGATTACCAACGCTATTACTAACCACACCCACAAAGGCAAACCCATCATGGTCTTGGTCATGAAGTCTTTTACCGCACCCATAGCCGCCGAAAGTCCGCTCTTCTTGATGCTGTACTCAACCATGGCGGTCGCGTTCTTTTCGCTGCCTACGCCGTTGACAAACTCGAAGTTGCCCGCATCCTCGCCGCTCAATATTGCGTCTACAAGATAGGAATTCCCGCCCGCAAACTCAACGGTATCAAGCAGATTTTTGTCGTTGTCGTAGTAGCGGATTATAAGCTCAACATCGATTAAGCCCTCGTTTATTGCGTCCTTGTACGCCGCTAACGCGTTAATCACCGCGCCCTCTTTTCCGTTCAAATTCCAGTTGGCGGTAAGTTGCGCCTTATTTATCGTCCAAGGCAAAGTCAGCATAGAGCGGTCTACGCTTACGCTAAGCTCTTCCGCCGCAAGCGTTGCCCTTGCAAGCGAATACTTTGTCGCGGTCGCGCCGCCCTCTTCGGGCATTGCCCAGATATAGTTTTTATTAGTCAAAGTAAGGTATGCGATATAATCGCCCGCATTTCTGCCGATTGCGGCGGATATGCCGTTTTCGCCCACAACTTCGATAATATCTTTGTAAAGGGGATAACTTCCTTTAAGGTATTCGGTCAAAGTGAAGTCGTAGCCGCTGAAAATCATCTCATCGATTTCGGGTATAGCGATTTCCATAGGCGCGATTTCAAACAGCACTCTCGTAGGCTTTAAAATGTAAATCGTATCGTAAGGCGCTACAAGATTTACTACCGCAACGTACTTGCCGGCGTCCGCCGTTTTAGGATCAAAGTTTTCAACTTTTTCCAAAAGGTCGGTAATGCTTTCCGCCTTCCAGTATTCAACCGTGTAGTACGCCGAAGACATTCCTTCGCCTGAAACTTTTACGTTTACGGTGGCTTCCGAATAAACGCCGCTTACTTCCACTTCGACTTTAGCCGCCAGCTTGTCATCGCCGATATCAAACTGTTCCTGACAGTTTTTACCCGAATTATCAACCAGTATGTACGAACCGACTTCATCCCTTTTAAGTCTTACTTCAACCTTTATGGTCAGGAAGATTTTGCTGCCGTCTGCGGCAACGGTCTTATCATAAAGCTGTTTAAGTGCGTTAATACCTTCGCCGACGGGATCGCCGTTTTCGTCATAGTAGTAATATTCTACAAGGTCTGCGTATTCCGGTTTATCGAGAAGAAGCTGACGTGTTTCGTACTCGTTGCCTTCATCGTCATAAACGGTAACCCACGTCCACGCAACATTAATTTGCTTTTCGGTTATTTCCCAAGTTAAGTTGGGAACGGTAGGCGCGTTATAGTTTGCATCCGTGGTCGTAATGGTTGCGCTCGCTACATAGTTATTACGTACTGCCCTGCCCGTATTGCCCGAATAGCTTACTTGAAGCTCGCTGGGCAGCGCAACGAGTCTGCCGTTTACGCGCTGCATAAGTTTCAGCGTAACCGTTTTTATACCGTTTATTTCGGGGTGCTTTACATCGTACTCGGTTACGTTATCATCGGCATCGCCCGTGTAATTGTATACCCAGACAAAGTCAATATTGTATTCGCCCTTGGTAATTTCGTAATTTAGGGTAAACGTAGTATCAGTGAACTCTACTAACGGGTTGGTGGACTGGATAGTAACCGTTACCGAATACGAAGCGCCTACTGCCGTAGCCGTTTTTGTTCCGCCGTAGCCCTTAATGCCCAGTCCCGTAGGAAGCGAGTCCGCGTCAATGAAAAAGCTGTACTCTTTACCCGTGTACGGCAGCGAAGCCGTTAAAACGTTGTTCGCTGTAGTGCCGGTTATCGAAGTGCCGTTTCCAGTACCGCCCAGTTTGTACTTCCAGTCAACGCTGCTTAAAGTTGCGTTCTGTCCAGTAATTTCAAAAGATACGTACTTGCCTGCAAAGGTATAGTTTCCGTTCACATTGTCGGCTGCGCTGTCGGCAAGCTCTATACATAAAGTATAAGTACCCTTGTTTGCAATAGCCGGGATAACGTAGTTGCCGTTTGCAAAAGTCGCGGCAACGCCAGTCGTATGCGATGATACGGCACCTACTGCGTAGTATACGTTAAATACCAAATTTTCCGTAGCTGCCGCGCTCGTAGTTAAGCCGACTTTAACGGGCATATTTACTTCCCACTTCCAATCGGAGTAAGTTTTGCTGCCGTCCGTATTATCAACGGGGTCGCCTGCGGTAACGGTAAGCGCAATTTTGTTGACTGTTGCGGTTAAAGAAAGCTGACCTGTTGCCGCATCGCCCGACAATCCCGCCCATCCGTAGGGCAAACCGTCGCTTGTTTTTAAAGTAAATTTTACAGTATATTCCTTTGCAGCCTTAACCACGATAGATAGCTGCGAACCGTTTATTGAGTGCCTTACAACATTGTTGTCCGGAGTGTAAGTCATTTTGTCCGTATCAACGTTATCAATGGTAATGGTCTGTTCCTGACCGTTATAACTTGCAGAAGCCGCCGCCGTACCCGTGCTTGTAAATATGGGTTGGGTAACGGGCTGTAATTTCGCATCGAACTCGTACTCGTAAGAGTCGGGGTCGGTAGTATAGTTACAGTCGTTGGTTATAACCGCGCGGGCTATCCACGTACCCGTTGAGTTGGGCGCGCTTACCGCATCGTTAATACCCGAACCCTTTTTGTAATAAACAACACCAAGTGCGGGATAGGTTGCATCCCCTTCCGAGCCGTCTACTCCATAAATTTCGTTTGTATCATCGAATGCTACAGACGGGAACCCGTTTGAGTCCGCCGTCCACCTTACTTTCAGCGGTTTTTTATTTATCGTAAATTTTATATATCTGCGAGTTGCACTTTCATCGCCATTGACTCTGGTAGGATCGGGATCGCCCAAAAACTCTTTACCATCGGCTATTGCGTCCTGCTTTAAGTCTGCCCTAAGCCAATATTCACCTGCGTCTTTCATAGTCGTAGTTAAAGGCGTTACGGTCATTATATCCGAGTTATACCATATCGTTTGATCTGCGTCCACGGTGGTAATAGTCTGAGGTGCGCTGTTGTAAACGGTTTCAACGTCATCTACTCTGCCGCCCAAAATTTCGGAAAGATTCAAGTGAATGCAGGGACGCACACCATAAGCTGATGCAGTGGAAGCAGTATAAGTTGTAGTACCGCTTGTTGTATTTAGCATAACGTGCGAAGTAACACAATAACTTGCCGTTCTTAAATAGCAGTTATCGCCCGACTGTTTTCTCTGCTCCGTAGTCGGTTTCCATAAACCGTTATTCACTATTCCGCCGACTTCGGTAAGGCTGGGAAGCCAAACGTAGTCGTCCTTCCACTGGTCGTACAACGGATATGTAGCCTCATCCTGATAGGTTTTCATTGTAGCATTGGTTAAAGCTTTATCTCTCAGGTAAGAATCGTTAGGCTGGTCGTCTCTGTAACCGTCAAAGCCGTCGTTCTGCGCTTTCGCACTTTCTTCGCCTTGCCACTTTACCTGCGCAGGAGTGAGAAGATAATCGGTAAGACTTATTACCGAAGACGAAGCATCAAGCTCAGCCTTGGTCATAGTAAACCGAGCAAAATCATTTGTCTCGCTTTTGGTTGCCGTACCGGATAAGTTGAGATTATAGGTACCGCCGTTGTTCAGCGTAACCGCACGCATATAACTCACGCCGTACATATTGTTTGAGTCGTTTGAAAACTTGCTTGTGCCGAGATTTTCGCTGAGCCAAAGAGTTAAAACGACCACATCGTCCGATGTTGCAAGATAAACGGGCGTCCATTCCATACCGCCGAACGTAATTTGAAGGTCTTGCGTTGCAAACTCGCTTGCTTTAATTGCGCCGCTTAAAGGTGCCATCATCAAGTCACCCGTAGTTTTGCCCGAGCCAAGCAATTTTTCAGCCAAATCGGTCAAATTTGCTTTATTGAACTTTTTGGTAGAATCGTTGTAAAGCTCTCCGACTGTTGCCGCAGGCGAAATTAGCGCATTTGACGAAAGACTTGTGTTTTTAGGCATAACAAAAGCACAGCAGAGTATTGCTGTGCAGAAAAAGAGCATTATTAAAGTAAACAGACTGATTTTTTTAGCCTGCTGTGCCTTTAAACTATAAAGTGCGCA
>JAIDFD010000008.1 GCA_029054485.1 Clostridia bacterium
AAAAATTTCCTTGCACCCGAAAGGACGCAAGGAAAGTCTAATAATCGATTTAAAAACTTTTTTCCTGCTTCCTGAGCGGGGTATTGAGCCGAAGCACCCGCCGTCTTGGGTTGCAAAATTTATTTACTTTATAATTATAGCCGTTTTACAGCTGTTAGTCAATTATTTTTGACCCTGTTTTTCAAAAACGCAGATTAGCCTTTGTTATAAACAACCTTCACGCCGGGACCCATCGTCGAGGTAACGGTTACGCTCTTGATGTACTGACCCTTAGAGGTTGCGGGCTTAGCCTTTACGATAGCGTCCATAAGCGCGTTGAAGTTTTCAACGATTTTTTCCGCGCCGAACGACTTTTTACCGATAGGGCAGTGAATGATAGCGGTCTTATCGAGACGGTACTCAACTTTACCTGCCTTAACTTCCTGAACGGCTTTCGCAACGTCCATAGTTACTGTACCCGACTTGGGGTTGGGCATCAAGCCCTTAGGTCCGAGGATACGACCGATACGACCAACCATACCCATCATATCGGGAGTGGTAATCATAACGTCGAAGTCAAACCAGTTCTGCGACTGGATACGCTGAATGGTTTCTTCCGCGCCAACGTAATCCGCGCCCGCCGCCGTAGCCGCGTCCGCCTTTTCGCCCTTTGCGATAACGAGAACCTTCTTCTGCTTACCGGTACCGTTGGGAAGGACCAAAACGCCCCTTACCTGCTGGTCTGCCTGTCTGGGGTCAACGCCCAGACGAACGTGAAGTTCGATAGTTTCGTCGAATTTTGCCTTTGCGGTATCGAGAACGATTTTAACCGCTTCGCCCAAATCGTAGGACTTTGAGGGTTCGTAGGATTTAATGCTTTCCGCGTACTTTTTCGCCAACTTCATAATCTTACTCCTCCACCGTTACGCCCATTGAGCGTGCCGTGCCCTTAATCATAGACTTAGCCGCTTCCAAATCGGAGCAGTTTAAGTCGGGCATCTTGGTCTTTGCTATTTCCTCAACCTGAGCTTTGGTAAGCTTGCCTACCTTGTCTCTGTTGGGACGTGCGCTCGCAGTTTCAAGTCCCAACGCCTTTTTGATGAGTACGGGCGTAGGGGGAGTCTTTAACTCGAACGTAAAACTTCTGTCCTGATAGATGGTAACTACGCAGGGAATGATAAGTCCTGCCTGAGCTGCCGTCTTTGCGTTGAATTCCTTGGTAAAGCCGGGTATGTTGATACCGTGGGGACCCAGCGTAGAACCTACGGGGGGTGCGGGGGTTGCTTTACCGGCAGGAAGTTGCAGTTTGACTACCGCGGTAATCTTTTTTGCCATTTTTTATTTCCTCCGTGTGGTTAAACGAATATATCCTGAAAGATTTGATACATTCTCCCACAAATATGTCAAAAGCCAAAGGCTTCCGATAACTGTATTTATATAAAACGCAAAGTAAAATATATGCGTTTTATTCAGCGAGCTTGCTGATTTGGATATACTCCACTTCCACGTCCGTAGCCCTGCCAAACATCTCGATATTGATTTTGGCTTTCTGCGAAGCGTCGTTCAGCTCGGTAATGGTGCCTTGGAACCCTTCCAGAGGACCTGCGTCTACGCTTACTTTGTCGCCCACGGCAAACTCGCCCTCGACAACCCTCTCTTCAAGACGCATTTTGCGGATTTCGCCTTCCTTTAAAGGAATGGGTCTGCCCTGGGGACCGACGAAGCCCGTTACACCCCTCGTGTTGGTTATCCAGTACCAAAGCTGGTTGGAGTATATCATTTTTATAAAAACGTAGCAGGGAAGAAGCTTGCGCTCAACAATCTTGCGCTTGCCGTTCTTCTCTTCTATGGTCTGCTCCATAGGGATTTTCACATCGAAAATCATGGATTGCAGATTATTGTTTTCAATAAGCCTTTCAAGGTTGTCCTTCACCATCGACTCGTAGCCGGCGTAGGTGTGAAGAATATACCAGCAGGGCGTAGTCGTTACGTCTACCATTTTTTATTCTCCGAAACCCTTGATATTGGTTATTACTTTCAAAAGCTCTTCAAGCCCGTAGTTGATTGCGGTAACTATTACCGTAAAAACAAGAACAACCACCAAAACTACGCACGTTCCCTTGATTACTTTGGGAAAAGTAGGCCAAGTTACCCTTTTCAATTCTGAAAAGGTTTCTTTGAGCTTTCTGCCCATTCTTACGAAGATATTGGGCTTTTTTACTTTGTTGTCGTTTTTGGACGCCATAAATAACTCCCTTTACGAAAGACGTACTTTCGGAAAAATTACTTCGTTTCCTTGTGCTCGGTATGTTTCTTGCAGAAGGGGCAGTATTTTGAAATGGTAAGCCTGTCGGGATCGTTGCGCTTGTTCTTATAGCTGTCGTAATTCCTGTGCTTACATTCGGTACATTCAAAAGTTATTTTAGCCCTTGTTGATGCTTTCATTATGGAAAACTCCGTACAAAAAAATTACACCCCCGTTTTTGAGTGCCTTTTGAGTTTAACACACAAATCGGGGGTTGTCAACCTTTTTTATTTAATTATCCGTATTTTTATTTAAACTGAGGTCGGGCGATATAGGCTTCCTTGGGATTCTGCCCGATAAAAAGCGGGCGGACTTGTTTGAATTGCCCATTCTTCTTCTTTAGTGATAACCAAATTGTCGAGTGTGGTATATAAATATCTCTTTAATCGGCTGTTACACATTTTACCCGTCTTGTCCTTACAGACAAGCCTGTCCCAAGGAAGGCTATATCGCCCTTCCGCTCATTTGTGCTTTATGACTTGATTAACCTTATGGTTTCATTATAATCCTCTTCAAGCTTTTTTGCAATATCACTGAGCAAATTACCCGAATTTTTTAGTATTTCAACCTGCTTTTTCCGGTTTTCGCCGTAATCTTTAATAAGTTTTGCGTGCGTCATTATGTCAATATTGGTGCGTTCGGGCTTTATTATAACTTTTTCAATATCTTCAAGATCGCGCTTTATGGTAATTGCTTTTACAATGGTGTTGCTTAGCCCCACTCCTATGCCGCCCTTTAAAAACAGATTATCTTCCCTTAACTTAAGCAAGTTTTCTACGTTGTACTTCATACTACCCTCCATAAAAAAATAAAGTGTGCCTCAAAGAAGCACACTCCGGAATGCACTTCTTTAATTGACAGTTAAACTCCTGAATAAAATACGCAAGAGGCAAGTGCATACCCACATATGGAATATGCCCCATGCGTAGTTATTCAGTTTAACTGTCAGGTACACTATAACATAGTGAAATGAAAAATTCAAATATTTTTGAAAAAAATTTATATCAAAACATAATTAGACAATTTTTGACAGGCTTTGCCTGCTTCGTATCTTTATTGCTTTCGTACCTGGTTGACTTTTCCCAAATCAAACAGGCTTTGCCTGCTCCGTAT
>JAIDFD010000080.1 GCA_029054485.1 Clostridia bacterium
ATACATAAGACGGCAACGGCAACAGCCAAAGTTGCAATAATGCTGATTAATGTCTTTTTCATTGTTATGCCTCCATATTTTAAAATTTGAATATATTATAGCTTAAAATTCATAATTATGCAAGAAAAAAGGCTTTAAATGTTTAAAATACACTTAATGTGCATTGTTTTCATTAAAAAGTGAATAATACTATTAATATGCGCAAAAAGAACAAAACCTCTTCCGAAAAGGAAGAGGTTTTGAAGTTTTTTTATGCCTTTCAGGCGTTGGGATTGCCGATATATTCGTAATAGCAAGCAAACATTTTCCATGTACCGGACGAGGGACCTTCTTCATAGTAGAGCTGACCTGCCATACTCAAAATATTTACAAGCTCACGGTTGGCTTTAACTAATCCGAATACTTCGCCGTTTACCGACTGAAGGTAGTAAGATCTCATTGTTGCGGTATAGTCGTAACCGCCGTTTCTGCTGAAATTGAACACACCGTTTTCAATCATTTGATAGAGCGAATTTCCGTTGTGGTCGAAGTAGTTTTCGTGAACGAAATCTATATAGATAGGCGAGCCGAACTTGAAATCATCGGTGTAGTGATAATAGCAGTCGGTCTGGGCATCGTACGCAACGTTTACCGCTAAATAGTAGTTGACGTTTTTCTCATCGTAGGTGTACATACCGTCGCCGGTTGAAGCAAAGCGCAGGAAGCTGACCGTGTCCTTACCGATGTACTCGATGTGCATTGTGAATTCGCCTGTGCTTCCGGGAGGATACAATGCTCCGTGGACGAAGTAGGTCTGACCGCCTTCAAGCCAGATATACTCGTAGTATTCATCGTGACTTGACTTGTAAATAGGCGAGTTGTAACGCATATCGTTATCCGATTCAAGAATTATTTCGCGGTTGGAATCGGCTATGAAAAGCTTAGGGTCTGTACCGGTGCTTGTATCGGCTTCAGAATAGAAGAGGTATACGCCGCTCGTTTCGGGTACGAACTTGAACTTAACGCCGCCGCCGTCGCCGAAGTTGATTATCTTGTTGACGTTTACGTGGTTTTCACCCAACTGCGCAATTAACGGATTGTCATAGGTCAAACCCTTTACGGGGTCGAGAGTTGTATAGCACTCGTGATCGTTTTCAAGGTCATGCTCTGCGCCGTAGTGAATGAAGTAGTAGCAGAATTCCAGCCACTGACCGCTGTATTTTACATCGCCGTCTACGAGCATATCCGAGTAGTTTGCATACATATTGTCGATAAATGCGTTCAATACTGCAATCAGATTATCGGTTACGGGAACAAGACTGTTGTCCGAGAAGCCCTGCAAGTAGTATGCCTGAATTAAATAATCCGACAATTCGTTTGAAAGGTAGGTGAATTTGAGGGGTTCGGCTTGCGTATCGGCGCGGTCGTAGTTTGACATTTTCCAGAACGACATCAGATATACCGAAGCCGCTGTGTTCTGGTCCTGAGGGTTTACGAACGTGGTCGAACCGAGATGTTTGTCTGCCCAGAAGCCTGCGTTTAATATATCTGCAAGTATCAAAGATTCTTTACCGTTCGACGGCGTGTAGTAGTAGTAACCGTCGTCGTGTTTTGTTACGGTTATGTTATAACCGCCCGTAATCTCATGATTGTAGCTTGCATCGTAATTCAGATTGTTGACTATCGAAGTCTGCTGGTCTACGGTGTCTACGACTTCGCTGACGGGGCGAACGTTCAGATTTCTTATTGAAGCCCTTTCATTGTCAACGTTGGTTTTAAGGTCTTTATAGTACATAAACGCTACGGTAACCGTTTCGTTACGGTTTGCAACGTAAACAGCCAACTCTTCCTGCCAGCCTTCGCTGTTGCCGCTGTACTGGGCGACTATCGATCCGTTTACGAAGGCGTAAAGAATATCGACCTCGGTTTCGGTTATTACGTTGTACTCAAACGAAATTGCATCGCCGGGGGTAAGATAAATATCCGCATAGATAGTTGCAAAGGAGTAGGGGATTTCCGCGTTTGTAGCGGTAATATACTTTTTATTGTCCTCGGTCAATATTTCCCAAGGCCAGGTGTATTCCTTATCCCTGCCTTCTTCCTCGTAGTACTTGATGATTTCGGCGTTGCCCTTTACTTCGCCTGTAAGCGCGTCATTGATTTCCTCGGTAGAGGGCATAACCAAATTTTCGTCCGGTCTGGTAAATTCAACGGGAACTTCGGGGTCGTCGTCGCTATTGTTGTCGTCTTGGATATAATTATCGCTGGTGTAGTAGTTGAACATCGCCCTCCAGTAGGAAGCGGCGGTCTGACTGCCTTCGGTGTTTACGGTTGCAACAACGCCGTATCTGTCAATAATAACGGTGGTGGGGAACGCGCTTACGCCGAACTTAGAGGTCATACCTGCCGAGTCATAGCCCAGATTAAACGTAAGGCTGGGTTTCATCGTGGTTTCGGCAAAGGTCTTGATGTCCTTGTTAGAGTCGGTGTAAGAAAGCGCTACAATCGCAATTTTATCCTTGTAAGCCTGATAAGCTTCCTGTATAGCGGGGAATTCCAGACGGCAAGGGTTGCAATCGATGTAGAAGAAGTTGAGCATTACGGCTTTGTAAGCATTTTCGCCGTTCAGGAAATCGGACAGCGTGAGCTTAGTGTTGCTGACAGCGTCCGTAAACGCGAAGTCGTACATAACATCGCCGACCGAGTAAGACATATTGGAAGCGGCGGTGGAGGTTATTACGCGCGAAGGTATCTTTATTTCAACGTTTCCTTTGTCAACCTCGGTGTAATACTGCGTGCCGTCGAGATAATAGCCTTCGGGCAGGGAATTGGCATCGATGACAAGCTGGTAAACGTCGGGCGTCAAAGCCATATTTATTACGCCGTTTTTGGAAATACCGGTAACAACCGTCGAACTGCCCTTTTTGAATTCTACCCTAACGCCGTTAAGGCTCATTCCGCCGGACGACCGAACGGTCACGTTGTATATGCCGTTGAAACCGTCTTCACCGGGTTCGATATAGCCCTTGGGCGGTCTGAAATTAACTGCGTTTTTGCTTGTGCATGCGGCTATGGCAAGTCCCGCGCACACGGAAAAGCAGGTAATCAGTACGGCGAGTATGATTTTTCTGAATTTACTCATAGTGTAGCCTCCTGTAAATCTTTTCTGTATTCTTTTGCCTTTATATAATAATGAAAGGCGAATTTTCTTCACTAATATGATACCATAATATGCTTATTAAATCAAGTA
>JAIDFD010000081.1 GCA_029054485.1 Clostridia bacterium
ATCTACACTTCTAGCTTCGTCGGCAGCGTCATTTGTGTATAAGAGACAGCACGGGGATACCCTGATACAGAGCGTTAAAATAATTGTTATCGAACGTGAAGCGGACAGGCAATCTTTTAATAATAAATGCAGGAAGCTCCATGCAGGGGCGCCCCCACTGCTTTTCTGTATAGCCTTTTATCAGCTTTTCGTAAATGTCCCTGCCCACTAGAGAGATTGCCTGTTCTTCGAGATTTTTCGGCTCGGTGATACCCGCCTCTTCCCTCTGTTTTTTAATTTTTTCTTCAGCCTCTTCGGGAGTGGTTACGCCCCACATTTTGTTGAATGTGTACATATTGAAGGGCAGAGAATACAGCTCGCCGTGATAATTTGCAACAGGCGAATTTGTGAATCGGTTGAACTCGGCAAACCTGTTAACATAGTCCCATACCTCTTTATTGTTGGTATGAAAAATATGCGCGCCGTACTTATGCACGTTTATGCCCTCGATTTCCTCGGTAAAAACGTTACCGGCAATATTCGGTCGCTTGTCCACGACAAGCACCCTTTTACCTTTTTTAGTAGCTTCGTGCGCAAACGTTGCGCCGTAAAGCCCCGCCCCCACAACTAAATAATCGTATTTCATCATTTTCTCCGAAAAAATTAATAAGCCTAAATACGCCTATGCCCGTCTTAGAGCATAATTATAAAGAACTTGACCGGCGACAAATTTATTGCTTGTGACGCCGCTTATATAAGGGTCAAGATTCAATATTTTTTGTTCATCGTCTATTGTCCAAACTTCTAATGGAATAAGAGCGTCTATACATAACTCTATTGCTTCAGAATCAAGATGCCTGTAATCGCAATCGAGGAAAATCTTATCTTTACCCGCCCCGAGATTTATTAAATCATTAATGTTTTTCTCTGTTACGTTGTTGACTACCAATCCGATTCGAGCATCGTTATCATTTTCCAATACGCTGCGTAAACAATTTAAATTTGACGATATCCATGTAACTTTATCAATCATCCCGTATTTTGAAACAGTGCCAATCAATGATTTCACTTGATCACCCTGTAATTTCCATTTAAGCTCAATATACGGGTGAAGCGAAAGATTACGGCAAAGAGAGATAAACTCTTCAAAAGACGGTATCTGTTCACCGCAATATTCTTTCGATTTCCAGCTTCCGAAGTCAAATGCGCGAACATCGTCAAACGTTATATTCGCAATATTACCGCTTCCGTTAGACGTTCTGTCAATGCTATCATCATGTAAAAGTACTGCCCTTCCGTCTTTGGTAAACGAAACATCGCATTCAACCATTGTGAAACCTTTTTTTGCAGATTCACGGTACGCCGCAAGCGTATTTTCAGGCGCCGTATAATATCCGCGGTGGTTTATTGAATTGACCATATAATTGTAATTTAAATTTGAGTTAAAACTATCTTCAACATTATCGTCTTCAACTTTATTACACCCTGAAATTAAAGCCAATATTATCAAAAACGAAAGCAAAACCACAAAAATGCTTTTGATACTCTTAAACATTTTATTGCCCTCCTTAAAATGTCACCGACTAATCAGTAGCAAAATTTAGAATGAAATAACTTTTTTAACATACCTCGTTTGACATAAAATAATTGAAACTAGTAAACCTATTGTAAAAACCAATACGGGAGTCATAAAAACAT
>JAIDFD010000082.1 GCA_029054485.1 Clostridia bacterium
CCCTTATTTTTTTTTTACATTCTATTATGTCCTCCGCTTTCGTTTTTATGTTTGTTGTTGTTTTTTTTTTTTATACTTTTTCGGCTTTGTGCATGCACAAAGCCGCCGCGGTTTGATTTTGTTTATTAAGCTTTAAGAGCTATATTTACAACGTAATTCACGGTTGCGGACATATCTTCAACGTTCGCAGCCATAAGGAAGGTGTAGGATTCGCCCGCTTCGAGAGTGAATTCGAAGGGAACGTACTTATCCTCAGCCCAGTCCCAGAGAATCTGTTCTTCACCGTACGCGGTTTCAACCATGATAAACGCCTGCTCGTCGGTACAGTTAAGAACGTAAGTACCGCTCTCTTCGGCAGTGAATACGTAGTATACGCCGAACCAGTCCGCAGTTACCTGATTGTTGCCAAGTTTAAGGGTGTCGTCGCTGATATTGATATCGGGCTCTGCTTCCTTATATGATATGTTCAGAACAAACGGTACGTTGCGCGTAAGATCTGTCGAAAAAGCAAGTACCGTAGTATTCGGATATTCCATATAAATTGTTACGGCGCTTTGTCCTCTGCCCAAGGTATAGGTAACAACTTCGCCGTTTACCGTGCACGTCAGTTTAATAGGCGTTGTTGAAGCAGAAGAAAAAGTATAGTCGCCGGGCTGCGCCTTGTCGGTAATTATAACGTTGCCCTCTTCGTCCACTTCTTCAACGGGGTTGCCGCTGTGGTTTACGAACGCATAACGGGGTTCGCCCGCAGGAATTGTCAACGAGTTACTGCCAACCGTAAGTTCTACGGAATTTAGCGAATAGGTAAGCTTGAGCACAATCTCGCCGCCGCTTTCCGAAAGAAGCACCACGTCTGCACTTTCGGGGGAAGCAAGATAAACGTAAAATTCTTCGCCCGCGGTCAACTCTTTTGTTACGCCGCCGACCGATACGGAAACGGCGCCGCTTTCAAGGTGAAAATAGTAATAACCGGGGTTTACCGAATTTATCGCAAAAGTCTTTTCAACGTTTGCGGTAAGCTCTATAGTATTTACGCCGAAGTCAAGCACATTTCCGTCTACCGTTTCTTCGAGTGCGGTTTCCGCATGGGGATACACGTTGTTTTTAAGCAATGCGTTTGCCCCGAATGCCACGCCCGTGATTGCAGCCGCGCCGATAGCGCAGGTTGCCGCAAAAGCTACAAGTTTCTTTGTTTTGTAATTTTTCATAGAGATCCTCTCATATAATATATTTCCGCGCCTTCCGGCGCGAATTTTCGTTTTAAAACACTTTGGTTTTGCTTGTCTTTGGTTTATCTTCAGTTGTCAATCTTCACGTTTTCCGCAACAGCGGACTTTTTATGTAACTATTAATTGAATTATATAACGCTTTTTTGCATTTGTCAACGGTTTTTTGAAAATTTATGCAATTTTTTTGCATAATTATTCTAAATTAATG
>JAIDFD010000083.1 GCA_029054485.1 Clostridia bacterium
TTTATATTGAGCGTAATAGAAAAATATAATCAAAGCAAATAACTAAAAAGCCGCCGCCCAATAAGGGCGGCGGCTTTAAAAATAATCCCCTGCGAATGCAGGGGATTATTTTATTATTTTGCAAATTCGCTTGCTCTGAATTCTCTGATTACATTTACTTTAATCTGACCGGGATATTCGAGTTCTTTTTCGATTTTCTTTGCAATATCCTTAGCAAGGAACATTGTCTGCGCATCGTCAATCTGCTCGGGTTTGACTATTACGCGCACTTCTCTGCCCGCCTGAATAGCGTAGCACTTATCAACCCCCTTGAAGTCGCTTGCAATCGCTTCAAGCTTTTCAAGACGCTTGACGTAGTTTGTGCCCGTTTCGCGTCTTGCTCCGGGTCTTGCGCCTGAAATCGCGTCTGCGGCGGCAACAAGCACCGCTTCAATCGTCTTAGGCTCAACATCGCCGTGGTGAGCGGCAATCGCGTTAATAACGTTGTTGCTCTCTCTGTACTTCTTGGCAAGGTCTGCACCTATCTGAATATGGGTGCCTTCCTGTTCGTGGTCAACGGCTTTGCCTATGTCGTGCAAAAGTCCCGCACGCTTTGCAAGCGTAACGTCCATTCCAAGCTCTGAAGCCATAAGCCCCGCAAGCTGAGCAACCTCGATTGAGTGCTTGTAAACGTTCTGACCGTAGCTTGTCCTGTATTTAAGTCTGCCGATAAGCTTGATAATTTCGGGATGAAGTCCGAATATTCCAACGTCGAACATCGCGCTTTCGCCTGCGGCTTTGATTTCGGCGTCCATTTCCTTTTTGACTTTTTCAACCGTTTCTTCAATTCTTGCGGGGTGAATTCTTCCGTCCGCAATAAGTCTTTCAAGTGAAAGTCTTGCAATTTCACGTCTTACAGGATCAAAACCTGATAAAATAACAACTTCGGGCGTATCGTCTATAATCAGCTCAATACCAGTCGCATTTTCAATAGCACGGATATTTCTTCCCTCTCTGCCGATAAGTCTTGCCTTCATATCATCGCTGGGAAGAGGTACGACAGATACCGTGATTTCAGACGCGTGATCTGCGGCACAACGCTGAATTGCGAGGGAAATTATTTTCTTTGCTTCGTTGCTCGCCTCTTCCTTTGCGGTCTGCTCGATATTTCTTACCTGCAATGCAACATCGTGGCGGGTTTCGTCCAAAATCTCGTTTGCAAGAATCTGCTTCGCTTCTTCCTTGGTAAGCTGAGCAACTTTTTCAAGCTCCTGCACCATAAGCTCGTGCTGGTGGTTGATTTTGTCCTGTGTCTTTTTTACTTCGAGTTCTTTATTGGCAAGCTCTTTCATCTGCCTGTCAAGTTCTTCGTTCTTTTTGGTAAGAGCTTCTTCCTTTTTGTCTATGGAATCTTCTTTTTGCAAAAGACGCTGTTCCTGCTTTTGCAGTTCGGCTTTCTTTTCTCTGCTCTCACGTTCAAATTCGTTTCTGAGTTGTAGCTCCTGTTCCTTTGCTTCTAATATTGCTTCCTTTTTCAAGGCCTTACATTCAAGTGAAGCATCGTCAATCATCTTTTTCGTTCTTTTCTGAACTTCACCCAATCTCTTTTCCGTCTGCTTTCTATTGATAAGAATACCTACGAAAAGTCCAATACCCAGCGCAACCACGATACCGACCGAAAGCCCTACGGCTACGCCGATAAGCGCAGTATTTGCAAGAAACAGGCTGCTTAATAAATTTGCGTTCATTAATGCCTCCTGATGTTAAATGTTAAATATATACATACCCCTTTCGGGTCAGTTTATATCCTTATATATTGTACAACAGACAGATTGAAATGTCAATTTAATAGAATAAATACTTTGCATAATATTTTGAATAATAAAACAGCGCGCAAATCTTCCATGTACAAAGATTTACACGCTGTCGTATTTTTATCTGTTATGCTATTATTTTAATTTGTCAAGCCAGACTTTTGAAACCGCGTCTGACGGCATTCGCCAGTCTCCGCGCGGCGAAAGAGAAACCGAGCCGACTTTGACCCCGTCGGGAATACACGAGCGCTTGAACTGGTGCATAAAAAATCTTTTGTAAAAGCTTTTCAGCCATTTACTTATCGTCTTCTCGTCAAACATACCCTTGAAAGTCTTGTTTGCTATATACTGCAACTTTTCGGGCTCATAAGCCCAACGCACTGCATAATACAGGAAAAAATCGTGCAGAATATACGGACCTACTATATCCTCGGTTTTTTGCGCGATATTTCCGTTTTTATCGGGCGGCAAAAGTTCGGGACTGATTTCGGTATCGAGTATGCTTTTAAGCACTTTTTCAACCTGTCCGCCAAGCTTTTCAGCCTCGTAACGGATAAGATGCTTTACAAGCGTTTTGGGCACCGAACAGTTTACTCCGTACATTGAAATATGGTCGCCCGCGTAGGTCGCCCAACCCAACGCAAACTCGCTTAAATCGCCGGTACCGAGTACAATGCCGTTTAAGTCGTTTGCCAAATCCATAAGCACCATTGTACGCATACGCGCTTGCGCGTTTTCGTATGTTACGTTGCGGTTTTCGGGGTCGTGCCCTATGTCGTCAAAATGCTTTTCAACGCTTTCCTTGATTGGAATAATTTTTGCCGTTGCTCCAAGCGCTTCGATTAATTTTAATGAATTGCCCTTTGTTTTGTCGGTTGTGCCAAAACCGGGCATAGTAACGGCGATTATATCTTTCTTGTCTTTATTTAAAGAATTAAACGCTCTGCACGCGACAAGTAATGCAAGCGCAGAATCAAGTCCACCTGAAATTCCGATTAATACAGTCTTTGAATTAGTGTGCTTTAATCTCTTTTCAAGCCCTTTTTGCTGAATGGTGAGTATCAGTTCGCTCCGCTCTGTAAGTCCCTCTTGGGGCACGAACGGTGTTTGGAAAAATTTACGCGTCAGCTCACCTTCCAGCAATACGGTTTCAAACTCAACGATATTATACTCACCGCATTTACACGCGCAGTCCGATCCCATTCTTCTGCGCTCGGCGGAAATCGTATCAACGTCAATTTCGTTGTAAATCAAACCGTTTTCAAACAGCTTGCTTTCGGCGAGAACAACGCCGTTTTCGGCAATTAAATTGTGTCCCGCAAAGGTCATATCGGTAGAGCTTTCACCCTCGCCCGCATCGCTGTAAATATATCCGCAGACAAGTTTTGCCGACTGCATTTTTACCAAATTGCGCCTGTACTCTGCCTTACCGACCGTTTCATCGCTGCAAGACAGATTGACGATAATATTCGCACCCGCCTGAGCGTGGCAAACCGACGGCGATTGCGCCGTCCATAAATCCTCGCATATTTCTGCGGCAACGGTAAAATTGCGGCAGTTTGAAGATTTGAAAATTATATTCTTCCCAAAGCAAACGCTTTGCCCCGCGTAATCGATAAAAACGTTTTCAGGCAAAGACGGTGAAAAATTCCTTTTTTCGTAAAATTCGCCGTAGTTCGGAAGATTTGTTTTGGGCACTATACCCAAAATTTTACCGTCCGATATTGCAACGGCGCAGTTATAAAGCTTGCCGCCAAAAGATACCGGCGCGCCGATAAATACGAGCGTTTTTATTCCTAAGATAGCCCTACAAATTTCCTTTACAGCGTTTTCGCACGCGCAAATCAGTGCGGGCTGATTGAATAAATCGCCGCAGGTATATCCGCTTACGCAAAGCTCGGGAAAAACTGTAAGTTGACTACCCTCGTCCGCGCTTTTTTTTATCGACTTAATAATCTCTTTTGTATTAAATTCAACGTCCGCAACTCTCATTTCTGGAGTTGCGGCGCATACTTTTATAAAACCGAATTGCATTTAGTCCTTCTTGGAATTAGCCGCTTTATGAGCTTCTCTGATTTTGGCGTCTATTTCAGCCTTAATTTCGGGATTAGCTTTGATATAATCCCTCATTTTCTCGCGACCCTGCGCGATTTTTTCTTCGTTATAATAATAGAAAGCACCGCTCTTGGTAATTATATTATACTCAACACCGAGGTCGATTAAACAGCCCTCCTGCGAAATTCCTTCACCGTAAATTATATCGAATTCAGCAACTCTGAAAGGAGGCGCAACCTTGTTTTTGACGACCTTGCACTTAGTGCGGTTACCGATAATGTCGCCATCGCCCTTTATAGCGTCCGCTTTTCTGATATCAAGACGTACAGTGGCAAAATATTTGAGAGCCTTACCGCCGGGAGTAGTTTCGGGATTGCCGAACATTATGCCCACCTTTTCGCGCAACTGGTTAATAAAGATTACGCAGGTTTTAGAGCGGTTTGTGATTGCGGTCAGCTTTCTCAAAGCCTGAGACATAAGTCTTGCAAGAAGTCCAACGTGCGCATCGCCCATATCGCCTTCGATTTCCGCTTTGGGAGTGAGCGCCGCAACCGAGTCGATTACGATAACGTCCACTGCGCTTGAACGGACGAGAGACTCGCATATATCCAGCGCCTGTTCACCGGTATCGGGCTGAGACAGATAAAGCTCGTTAGTATCAACGCCAAGCGCATGCGCATATTGCGCGTCCAGCGCGTGCTCCGCATCGATAAATGCGGCAACACCGCCCATTTTCTGACATTCGGCGATAATGTGAAGAGCTACGGTAGTTTTACCGGAAGATTCGGGTCCGAAAATTTCAAGTATTCTTCCGCGAGGTACGCCGCCCACGCCGAGAGCCAAATCAAGCGACAGGCAACCTGTGGGAATACACTCTAAGTCGGTGCTTACCTTGTATTCGCCCAGCTTCATAATCGCGCCCTTGCCGTACTGCTTTTCAATCATAGCTACGGTAGAGTTCAGTGCTTTAAGTTTTTCTTCGTTCATATTTTTCTCCTGAATTATTTTAATGTTTTAAATGCAAGGAACAACGCAAGATTAATTGCTGTATTTGTAACGTCATTCCTGTCGCCTTTTAAGTTGTATTTGTAGACCGAAACGGTATCGTGAACACCTACGGCAATATACACAAGCCCAACGGGCTTTAACGTGTTGTCTGACTTGGGTCCTGCAATACCAGTCGTTGCAATGCAAATATCGCAGTTGCCGCCCTTTAACAGCCCTTCAGCCATTTCGTAAGCAGTTTGTTCAGACACCGCGCCGTACTGGCTTAAAGTCATTTCTTTAACGCCAAGCCTTTGCATTTTTGCCTCGTTCGAATAAGTATTAAGCCCTTCAAAATAAACTTCGCTGACGCCGGGAATATCTACTAATTTTTTACCCAGACCGCCGCCCGTGAATGATTCGGCAACGCTGATTTTTAGCCTTCTCAATTTTAATAACTGAAACAGCCGCTCTGCAAGAGAAATATTTTCCATTGCGTATATATATTCGTTTAAAATCTTAGTAACTTCGCGAGTTACCTCGTCCAAAAGCATTTTCGGCGTTTTAGCCGAATATAAGATTTCCATACAGCACTCGCCGTATTTTCCATCGATATTGAAA
>JAIDFD010000084.1 GCA_029054485.1 Clostridia bacterium
GTATGATTATTGCGCGCGAACTGAAAAAGGCTGGTAAATTAAAATAATGTTGTTTTTCCGTTACAAAAGAAATTTATATCCGCTTATCGCGATAGCATCGGCGTTACTCATTCTGGTTTTCGGACTTGTTATGGCACGTACGGTTTTATGTTCGTACTTTCTGCTCGGTGCTTTCGTTTGGATGTTCATATTCGGGTGCTGGAAACAGTGTTTAAGGGCTTTGCCTCTGTTTATAATTTTCGGCGGTATATTTACGGCTATCGCATACTTTGCCTCGGACAGAAACTTTGACGCCGCGCTCGCTATGGCAAACCGTTTCGGCTCGGTATTTCTGGCAATAGTTCCCGGAATGAGCGTGCAGGCGGTTGCTATGACGCGCAACCTTTCACAACTGCATACTCCGCGTGCAATTACGCTGGGTATGCTTATAACAATGTCATTCGTGCCTGTTTTGCGCGGCGAAATTAAGCGTGTGCGCGAGGCTATGAAAACGAGGGGTGCGGGCAGTATTTTTAATCCTAAAATCTTTTACCGCGCGTTCTTAATTCCGCTTGTAGCAAGGCTTGTGGATATATCGGATACGCTCGCGCTCTCTATTGAAACGCGCGGATTTACGCTCGGAAAATCGAAATATACGGTATATAAAAAGGAAGTATTCAATATTTTCGATTTACTGTATTTTCTCGGACTTGTTGCGGGGGTGGTGACAGTATGTGTACTGTAAAAGCAATCGAATTAAAGGGAGTAAGTTTTACCTACGAAGGGAACGGCGATCAGGTTTTAAAGAACGTGGATTTTGCCGTGGAATATGGTGAAGTTGCGTTACTTTCCGGTCTTTCTGGCGAGGGGAAGTCAACCTTGCTTTCTATCGTTTCGGGAATTATCCCCAATATAGTATCGGGCAAAATCGCGGGCGAGGTTTTAATCGACGGCAAATCTACCTCAGGACAAAAATTATCCCAAACCTGCCGTAAAGTTGGCGTTGTGTTGCAGAACGCCGACAGTCAGATAATACATAAAATCGTTGAAGACGAAATTGCGTTCGGTTGCGAAAATTTTGCAATTCCCGCCAATAGAATAGGCGCGCAGATTGACAGAGTCTGCACTCTTATGGGGCTTGATAAAACCGCAAAAACCCGCACTCTCAGCGGCGGACAGAAGCAGAGGCTAATCACGGCTTCAACACTTGCAACGGGGCAGAAAATTCTTATTCTTGACGAGCCGCTTGCAAACCTCGACACGGTCAGCGCTGAGGAGTTGATGAACACACTGCGCGCACTTGCAAGTGCCGGTTACGCTGTGCTGGTGGTTGAACACAGACTGGATATGGTGTTACCGTTTGTGGATTCGGTTTGGAATATCCGCGCGGGAGTAGTTTCAAAAGTTGAAAACAAGCAGGAATACCTTTTATCGCAGACGGTAACCATAAGAGACAATTCACTGAATCACGAAAAAGGTAAAGTTCTTTTCAACGTCAATCATATAGCTTTTTCCGTTAGAAAGAAAGAAATACTAAAAGACGTGAGCTTTGAAATATATTCGGGCGAACGCTTGCTTTTGCTCGGTGAAAATGGCACGGGCAAGACCACGCTTTTAAGACTTTTAGCAAGACTTTTTAAGCCGACAAAGGGAGAAATAGCCCAATCAATTAATCCTAAATTCGGTAAGCGTTACCGTGGCAGAAAGTGGTTCAAGAGCGTTGGTGTTGTATATCAAAACCCAAACTATCAGCTGTTTATGCCGACAGTTGAAAAGGAAATTGCTTTCAATGCGCAAAGCAAGGAATACGCCGAAGAAATGATTAGTCTTTTCGACTTGGAGCATTTAAGAAAGCGTCACCCCCAATCGCTGTCCGAAGGGCAAAAGCGCAGAGTATCGATTGCTGCGGTATGTGCGGGCAATCCAAAAGTTTTACTTTTGGACGAGCCGACCGTAGGACAGGATTATCAGGGGCTTTGCGACCTTATCAAAATTTTAGACGAACTGCATGACAAAAGCGGTAACACGATGATTACCGTGACCCACGATATGCGTTGCGCCGAGGCTCTTTGCGACAGGGCGGTCTTAATTGAGGACGGAGTAGTGAAGGAGCAGGGAGGCAAAGACCTTGCGCACAGATATTTCTTTCACGAATAATTAAAAAAATTAAAATTTAACCGCGGTAAATATTTGACTTGTTCGGACATTATCGCTATAATTAAAAAGTAAGTTAGTCGCGGCTAACTTTTTTATCGGCGTTAAGCCGATAAAAAATTACATAATGGTTAGCGTAAGCTAACAAGTGCAGGATGATATGAAAAAATTTTTGAGTTTAATCAGTGCGGCGATTATTGCGGCGGCAATCTTTTCCGGCGGTTGTGCGCTGTTTAACGGAGATGAAGAGGGTCATGGCGTTGCAACCTGTTCAGTTGCCATATGCGAAATTTTAGACGCGTTGGACTGCGAAGAAGTAGTAGGCGTTCCTGTAACGGACGACACTCTGCCCGAAAGATATCAGGATATAAAAACTATCGGCGCGCCTATGGGACCCGACATTGAGATAGTAAAACTGATTAATCCCGAAATTCTGCTCGTGCCCAAAACTTTGCAGGCTAGCCTTAATGCACAGTTTGCTGCGGCTAAAATAAATGTTAAGTATATTGACCTTTCGGACATCGAGCAAATGTACGAAGATATTTTAGAAATCGGACAGATAATCGGCAAGCAAACCGAAGCGCAGTCGCTGTACAACAACTACACCCAATACATAGAAAATTACCCTCGGTTTGAAACGCAAACAACTGTTATGACGGTTATGGCTTTTGCAAACACGTTTACTATTGCGACCGAAGAATCGTATGTCGGCAACCTTGTAAAAATTGCGGGAGCGAAAAACGTTTACGGCAGCGGACTTGTTACAGACGGTACGGGAGTCATCACAAATCCCAGCCTTGAAGACGTGGCGCAAAAAGACCCCGATATAATTCTCGTGTTTGCCCATTTCAATGAGGAAAACGCATTTAAGTATATTCAGGATTTGACAAAATCCGATGCGGTTTGGAAAAACTTTCGCGCCGTACAAAGCGGTGAAGTTTATTACCTTTCCACAAACAACGGCTTCGGCGTGAGCGCAAATCTCGAATGGACCACCGCGCTGGAAACTTTAAGACCGATATTTTTCGGAGAGTAATTTATGACAGCAAAAGAAAAGTTTAAAAAGGCGTGGAACAGCTGGCTCAAAGTTACAACGGCATTCGTGGTCATGGCGGTTTTGCTTGTGGTTATGGCTTTTTGCTCGACTCTTATAGGCGGAATTTCCGTTTCGGTTGCGGATATATTTAAGGGAATTTTTGTTGAATATAACCGCGACGTCGCGATTGTCGTTGAACTGAGATTTCCGCGTATCTGCGTATCGATTTTAGCGGGTGCGGCTATGGCGGTGTCGGGTGTGCTATTACAGGCTGTTATGCGCAATCCCTTGGCTGACCCCGGAATTATAGGTATAAGTTCTAGTTCCGCGTTTTTCGCGGTTTTGGTTACCGCGCTTTTGCCTGCAATTTCATTCCTTGCGCCTGTTTTTTCCTTTGTCGGCGGTCTGCTGGCTTTTATCATAGTGTACGTTCTTGCGATTAAAGGCGGAATGAGCAGTACCCGACTTATATTAATCGGCCTTGCGGTCAGCACATTCTTCACTGCGCTTTCAACGGCGTTCGGTCAGCTTACAGGCGGTAGCTCGTTCGCCCAGTCGATAGTAGACGGAATAATAAAATCCAAAACGTGGGACGATGTTTTGGTTATGGCAATTTCTGTTGCAGTTGGCGCGGTTTTGTGCATATTCTGCGTAAAAAGATGCAACCTTTTGTCTTTGTCGGACAGGCTCGCGGGCAGTATAGGAATTAACGTTCCCCGTTCGCGCTTTGCTATTTCCGCGGTCGCAGTGTTGCTGTCGGCGGCGAGTACGGCAATAGTCGGTGCGGTCAGCTTTTTGGGGTTAATCGTGCCTCATATAGCAAGATTGCTTGTCGGAAACGACCACAGAAAACTGATACCTTACAGCGCGATTTTGGGCGCGTTCGTGTTCCTTACCGCCGATACGCTGGGCAGGTGGATAGCTTATCCTTATGAAATCAGTGCAAGCATATTAATGGCGGTAGTGGGCGGACCAGTGTTCATAGTACTTCTTTTAAGGAGTAAAAAATATGCCTGATAACGCTTTTGAATTAATTGATACCCACTTCGGCTACGAGAAAAAAACCGAAATTCTGCACGGCGTAACCGCGCAAATCCCCGCGGGAGAAATTACCGCACTGATAGGTCCCAACGGTTGCGGAAAAACGACTACTTTCGGACTTTTGTCAAAGACATTCAAGCCGTGGTCGGGCGAAATACTTTTTTGCGGTAAACCTCTTTCGGAAATTGAGAGAAAGGAATACGCCCGCAAGGTTTCGGTCGTTCATCAATACAACACCGTGCCGGACGATATGACGGTAAAAAACCTCGTTGCGCTTGGCAGAACGCCCTATCACAACACGCTGTTTTCTCACGAAAATCAGACAGACAAAGATATTATTGCCGAGGCAATGGAGTTTACCGGAGTTGCGGAATTTGCAAACAGGCAGGTAAAGGAATTGTCTGGCGGACAAATGCAGCGCGTATGGCTGTCACTTGCGCTTGCGCAGTCGCGCGAAACTCTTTTACTTGACGAAATTACTACATATCTCGATATACGTTATCAGTACGAGATACTTAATCTGATAAAAGACTTAAATGAAAAATTCAAAACTACCGTTGTTATGGTATTGCACGACATAAA
>JAIDFD010000085.1 GCA_029054485.1 Clostridia bacterium
TATACCGTAATGTTCAAAAACGAAACGCACAACCACCCGACTGAAATTGAACCTTTCGGCGGTGCGGCAACCTGTCTCGGCGGCGCTATCCGCGACCCGCTTTCAGGCAGAACCTACGTTTTGCAGTCAATGAGGGTTACGGGCTGTGCAGACCCCACCGAACCTATTGAAAACACATTGGCGGGCAAGCTGCCCCAAAGGGTTATCACCAAAACTGCGGCGTCAGGCTTTTCTTCATACGGTAACCAGATAGGGCTTGCCACAGGTCAGGTTGAAGAAGTCTACCACGAAGGCTACAAGGCAAAAAGACTTGAAACGGGCTTCGTTGTCGCGGGCGCTAAATCTGATATGATTTACCGTGAAAAACCCGCGTGCGGTGACGTCATTATTCTCTTGGGCGGTGAAACGGGGCGCGATGGTTGCGGCGGCGCGACAGGCTCTTCAAAGGCGCACGATATAAAGTCGGTGCAGACCTGCGGTGCGGAAGTGCAAAAGGGTAACGCGCTGACAGAGCGCAAACTTCAAAGACTGTTTTTAAATCAAAACGCAACCAGAATGATTAAAAAGTGTAACGACTTCGGCGCGGGCGGCGTCTCGGTTGCAATCGGCGAGCTTGCAGACGGACTGGTTATCGAGCTTGACAAGGTTCCCAAAAAGTATGAAGGGCTTTCGGGTACCGAGCTTGCTATTTCGGAATCGCAGGAAAGAATGGCTGTCGTAGTCAGACAGAGCGATGCGGAAAAGTTCATAAACCTTGCCGCGGAGGAAAATCTTTCTGCAACAGTGGTTGCTTATGTCACAGACGACAGAAGAATGAAAATGTACCACGGCGGAAAGGCTATAGTGGACATTTCGCGCGACTTCCTCGATACTAACGGCGTCAAGCAAATTACAGACGCGGATATTAAGGATTATATAACACCTTTCTTTGAAGAAGCGCTGTGCGAAAACTTCAAAGAAAAATTTGTTTCAACTTTATCACATCTTAATGTTTGTTCCAAAAAGGGACTTGCGGAAATGTTTGACTCGACTATAGGAGCAAAGTCGGTCTATATGCCTTTCGGCGGTAAATACCAGCTTACTCCGGTAATAGCTATGGCGGCAAAATTCACGGGCGGCGAAACGGACGACTGCACGGTTTCGGCATACGGATACAATCCCGAACTGATGTCATCATCGCCTTTTACGGGCGCAATTTATTCGATAGTCGCTTCTGTCTCAAAGATTGTTGCTGCTGGCGCAAAGTACGAGGACGTGCGGCTTTCGCTGCAGGAATTCTTTATGCGTTTACGGGACGACAAAAAGCGTTGGGGCGTGCCGCTTGCCGCGCTGTTGGGCGCGTTATATGCGCAAATTAATCTCGGTTTGGGCGCTATCGGCGGCAAGGACTCTATGAGTGGCACGTTTGAAGATATAGACGTTCCGCCTACGCTGATTTCGTTTGCAATAGCTCCGTCTAAAGCGTCCGCGCTAATTACTAACGTAATTAACGGCAAAGGTGAAAAACTTTATCTTTTGCCTATTAAAAAAGATAAGTGCAGTGTTCCCGATTTTGCTTATCTCAAAAAGCTTTACACTGCAGTAAATAAAACTATCGCGGCGGGCAAAATCAAGTTTGCGACCGTGGTTGAAAAGGGCGGCGTTGCCGCCGCCGTTGCAAAGAGCTGTTTCGGCAACGGCTTCGGCTTCAATTTCGTGTGCGGCAAAAACGAAATGTTTGGCGAGCGCTACGCAGATTTGATTGTTTCGGTTGAGGATGAAAGCGTTTTTGAAGGGCTTGAATATGTTTATCTCGGCGAAACCTGCGAGGGCGGATTTACCGCCGGTGGTGATACGGTAGAGTATAACGATGCGCTGAATGCGTATATCAAAAAGCTTTTCCCCGTGTTCCCTGTAACCGCGCCGGCAAACGGTGAAGTTCCGGTATGTGATTTTGCGGTAAAAGAGGGCAAGGCATCGGATTTGCATATTGCAAAACCCAAAGTATTTATTCCCGCTTTCCCCGGCACAAACTGCGAACTCGATACGGCAAGAGCGTTCCGCTTAGCGGGAGCCGACCCCGAAATTCTGGTAATCAAAAACCGCACGCCGCAGGACATAGAAGAGAGCGTGCAGGCAATTATAAAAGCTATTGACAGGTCAAATATAATAGCTTTCCCTGGCGGATTTTCAGGCGGCGATGAACCTGATGGCTCGGGCAAGTTTATTGCGACCACCTTTAACAATCCTGTTATAGCCGACAGGATAGGCGAACTTTTGCAAAACCGCGATGGACTCGTTCTCGGTATATGTAACGGTTTTCAGGCGCTTATAAAACTCGGACTTGTGCCCTACGGAAAGGTAGGTCCGCTCACTCCCGAGTCGCCTACGCTTACTTATAACAATATTTCCCGCCACGTCTCCACTATGGTAAAAATCCGCGTTGCGTCAAATCTCAGTCCATGGCTTTCGGCTTGTAATGTCGGGGAGGTTTACTCGGTGCCCGTTTCGCACGGCGAAGGTAAACTAGTTGCTCCCTTAAAGGAGCTTGAAGCAATGCGGGCAAACGGTCAAATTGCAACCCAGTACGTTGATCTCGGCGGAAAGCCTACTATGCAGAGCCCCTATAACCCCAACGGAAGTATGTGGGCGATAGAGGGCATCACCTCGCCGGACGGAAGGGTGTTCGGTAAAATGGGGCACAGCGAAAGATACGGCGAAAACCTTTACAAGAACTATAACGGCAATTTCAATATGAAAATATTTGAAAGCGGCGTAAAATACTTTAAATAAAATTATTCTTTACAAACCGACTGTGTTTGTGATATAATTAAAAAAAGCGAGGTTTTTTGTATGAGATGCTTATTCTGCAATTTCGAAGACAGCAAAGTTGTAGACAGCCGTTCTGCCGATGAGGGCAGAACTATAAGAAGGCGGCGCGAGTGTTTTAACTGCGGCAAGCGGTTCACCACTTACGAAACAATCGAAGATACGCCCGTACTCGTTGTGAAAACTAACGGTGCGCGTCAGTCGTTCGACTCACAGAAAATTAAAAACGGCATCATAAAAT
>JAIDFD010000086.1 GCA_029054485.1 Clostridia bacterium
TAATTTTTGTATGAAAATACTGTTTGCGCAACGGTTAAGAGAATTGCGAAAAGAAAAAAATCTTTTGCAGAGCGACCTTGCAAAAGATTTAAATATAACCCAACGCAAAATTTCGTACTGGGAAACCGAAAAAATCGAGCCCGACATTTCCTCCCTTTGGAAACTGAGCGATTACTTTTCAGTGAGTATAGATTATCTAATAGGCAAAAGCGAATTTTAAATAAACCGCCGAGCGCTTCGTGCGCCCGGCGGTTATTTCTTATTTCTTTTTGGCTGTTTTTGCTTTGGGCTTTTCCTTGGCTAACTCTGCGGGGATTTCAACCTGCGGTATGTGCGAAATATCTGTCTTTGCCTCTTTGTGGGCTTTTTGGATTTCGTTGCGCACCTTTTTCTCTTCCTCGTTCTCTTCGGGGGTACTTTCGTGATAGGGCACCTCGAAAATTGCAGATTCCAGCGGGCGCAGATTAAATATGAGCTTATACTTTCTTCCGTCGCAAAGCTCTTCCTTTGCCTCGATTTCAAGCGGGCTGCCATCGGGATAGGTTGAGAATATGCGCTTATATACGCCGCTCACGGGTGCGCCCACGCCCATATCCTGCCTTTCGACGGGCGCGAAGTTGCACACGAAAATCAACGCGTTGTTATAGTTCCACGGGTTGCGCCTTATAAAGGTGAAAATATTTCTGTTATAGTCGCCGCTGTTAATCCACTCAAACGAGTTTTTGCCGCCGCAGTCATTGTACAGCACGGGATAGGATTTGTAGATGTGCAGCAGCGTGCGGTAGCAATCCATTACGTCGCGGTGACCGAAGTCATCGCAGAGCCACCAGTCAAGCCCCGTTTTATAGTTCCACTCGCTCTCCTGTCCGAAGTCCTGTCCCATAAACAACAGCTTTTTACCGGGGTGTCCCATCATCATTGTGTAACAGGTTTTCAGACTGCCCAGCTTATCCATACGAGAGCCGGGGAATTTGTTGTACATACTGCCCTTGCCGTAAACCACTTCATCGTGGGATAAAACCAGCATATAATTTTCATCAAAAACGTACTCGAAGGTATGGGTCATAAGCCCGTGGTGATAGGGTCTGAAAATAGGGTCGGTGTTGTAGTACTTGATACTGTCGTTCATCCAGCCCATATTCCATTTAAGCCCGAAGCCGAATCCGCCCTGCTTGGCGGGCTTTGTCATTCCCGCTAAAATAGAACTGTCCTCCGCAATCAGAAAGGCGTCCGTTCTCGCGCGCAGTACGCTGTTTAAATGTTTAATAAACTCGAAACTCTCTAAGTTTTCGTTGCCGCCGTAAATATTGGGACGCCATTCGCCGCGTCCGAACGAGTTATAGAGCATAGCCGCGACCGCGTCCACGCGCAAAGCGTCTATGTGGTATTTTTCCACCCAGAAAAAAGCTGAAGCTATTAAAAAGTTCGATACTTCCTTTTTGCCTAAATCAAAAGCCTTTGTTCCCCACTCGGGATACTCGGCGCGGAGCGGGTCGGCGTATTCGTAGAGGGGCGTGCCGTCGAAATTGGCAAGCGCGAAGTCGTCCTTGGGGAAGTGCGCGGGCACCCAGTCCAAAATTACGCCTATTCCGTGTTCGTGCATATAGTCCACGAAATACATAAAATCCTGCGGCGAGCCGTATCTGGCGGTAGGCGCAAAATAGCCCGTCACCTGATAGCCCCAGCTGGGGTCGAAAGGATACTCGCATATACCCATAAGCTCGATATGAGTATAGCCCATGTATTCAACGTATTCGCAAAGCTCGTGCGCGAGTCTGCGGTAGTCGAAAAACTGGTCCTCGTCCCACTTGGACAAATCCTTTTTCCAGCTTCCGAGATGCACCTCGTAAACCGACATCGGTTTTTCAAGGAAGTTATACCCCTTGCGCTCCTTGCGCCATAAGGTATCTTTCCATTTATAATCTTCGAGGTTGACAACGACGGACGCGTTTTTGGGGCGGCACTCGCTGCCGAAAGCGTAGGGGTCTATTTTGCAAACCTCGCTTCCGTCCTCGCGTACAACGAGGTATTTATACTTCACGCCCTCGCACATACCGGGGACGAAAAGCTCCCATATGCTGTCATCGCATTTTTCCATTACGTCCCGCCACGGCGTCCAGCCGTTGCCGTCCGACAAAACGCAGACCGCGCGCGCGTGCGGCGCCCAAAGCACAAAGTGTACGCCGCGCACCCCGCCTATCTCGCGTATGTGCGCGCCCATTTTGTTGTACAGCTCGTAATGCGTGCCGTGGTGAAATAAATAGGTATCCAATTCACCGAAAAATCTGTTTTCCATATTTTCCCCTTAACGTTAATATATTAATTCTGTTTGAATTTACAAGTGAATACACAGCCCGACTTAGCCGCAACGGTAACGAAAATTCTGCCGTGGCTGACAACGTACTTAGTTCCGTCGTTTTTAAGCGCGGAGTCGAACATACACACCATTTCAGTGCCGCGTTTGACCCCCATTTCCCAGACGGGAATAAAGAGGTCCAAAGCTTCGTCCGTGCAGTTGATAATGACTGCGGCGCAGTCCTCGTCGTCGAACCTGCCGTAGGAAATATAGCCGTTGCCCGCGTCCAGTTTTTTGACGCTGCCCATTTTGAGGCAGTGTACTTTTTTTCTGAGTTTAATCGCGCCCTTGTGGTAGTCGATGAGCGACTTATCCTCGTTACCCCAAGGGTAGGTGCGGCGGGAGTCGGGGTCGGTCCAGCCGACTTGTCCCGCTTCGTCAGCGTAATAAATTCCCGGCGAGCCCGGCCAGGTCATCTGTATAAGCACCGCAAGTTGCATAACGCGCACGTCCACGCCCTGCTCCGCCGCATGCGGACCCATAGTCTTTATAGTGCCCACCATACCGTTCGTTCTCGTCAGAAAACGTGAATGGTCGTGGTTTGAAAGCTGGTTGAGCGCACTGTCAAGCGCGGGGCGGGAAAACTTGGACATATTTTTTGCCATAGCGTCGAAAAACGCCTTGCCGTCCCAAAGTCTGTTGCCGTCGAAGTCCTCGCTGTGCTTTTCCATACCCGTCAAAAACCAGGTAACGGGTTCCATAAAAGCGTCGTAATTCATAACCGAGTCCCACTCGCCGCCCTTAAACCACGCAGAGGGGTCGCCGTAATGCTCGGCAAAGACCAGAGCCTCGGGATTGGCTTCGCGCACGCGATCGCGGAATTTGCGCCAGAATTTATGGTTGTACTCGGACGAGTGTCCTAAATCCGCCGCAACGTCCAGCCTCCAGCCGTCCACGTTGTAGGGCGCTGAAACCCACTTCGCCGCGGTGGATAAAACGTATTCCTCCAATTCGGGCGATTTTTCGAAGTTGAGCTTGGGCAGTGTAGCAAAGCCCCACCAGCCCTCGTATTCGCTCTTCGCCTCCAAAGGCTTTTCAAAATTGAAGTAACTCCTGTACGGGCTTTTCGCCGACTGGAACGCGCCGGCTTCGTAGCCCTTTTTGCCGAGATAAATCCCCTCCCTGTCCAGCCATTTGTTGAACGAGCCGCAGTGATTGAAAACGCCGTCTATTACGACCTTCATTCCTCGGGCGTGGATTTCCTTTACCAAATCCGCAAAGTACTCGTTGCTCTTTTCGAGATTTTTCTTCGAGGTTACCCTCTTTATATACTTGGGCGCGTAACCGTTGTTATGCTCCCAATGCTGCATTTCGTGCTGTAAATCCTCTTCTATTACGGCAAGGTGCGGGTCGATATAGTCGTAGTCCTGAGTGTCGTACTTGTGATTGGACGGCGAAAGGAACAGCGGGTTGAAGTAAATCGCCTCAACGCCCAGTTCCTGCAAATAGTCCAGCTTAGAGCGAACGCCCTGCAAGTCGCCGCCGTAAAAACAGCGCACGTCCAACTCATCGGGATACTTGTCCCACTGGGTTATCCGCTTTGAGTGTCCGCCCGTATAAAAATATTCGTTGTCGCAGACATCGTTGTCGGGGTTGCCGTTACAGAACCTGTCCGTAAAAATCTGGTAAAATACCGTGCCCTTCGCCCAGTCGGGCACCTTTTGTCCGGGCACAAATGAAAACTCGTACTCTTCCTGCGCATTTTCAACGCAGCCGAGCCTGTTGTAGCAAACTACATCGTCATCGTCAACCACTTTAAAAAAGTAGCTGATAGTCTTTGCCGTGCAGGTAAAGCTTACGGTGTAATAGTCAAAGGTCTCCTCGCCTTTCTGGGCGGGAAGCTTGGTCATAGAACGCTTGATTCCGTTTATTACGCAATAGGCGTGCAAAACGTCGTTTTTCATCGTCCGCAATTTTAAAGTTACCCTGTCCCCCGCCTTGGGTTCGTAAGGCTGTTTGAAACTCTCGGTTTCATCGGCAAAAAGCGCCCTTCTGTTTATCATTTTAAAACCTCTTTCAACTTTGATTATACCATATATTTCCTTTTAAAGTCAATACGGAAAATTAATTAGAATTACTAAAAATCCCAAACATTGGCACATCTTTAAATTGACAACAAAAAAGCGTTATGCTATTATTTTTTTATCAACCGAAAAGTGAGATTTTAATGAAAAAACGTAAAGAAGAAAAAGAGGACGCTCTCCCCGAAGAAGTCGGGTCACAGCCCGAAAAAAAGGAAGCGGAAACCGTTGCAACGGCAGAAGCCGAAACGCAGTCAACCGCCGAAGACGCGGCGGCAAAGCCGTTGGTGTTCGGCGACAAGGTTCTGACGAAAGCGCAAAAAAGAAAGCGCGTAGCGCTAAGCTGGACGTTCATGTTCTTCGGCATTTTAATGATGTCGTTCAGCGTTTACTTTTTCCAAACCCCGAATGATTTTACGATGGGCGGGATTGCGGGTATCGCAATTATTCTCGAAAGCTTTTTAAAACCGCTGGTACCTTTCTTCACGCAGGGCGTGATTATGGCTATAATCAACGTGTTCCTGCTAATTCTTGGACTTATCATTCTCGGCAAGCAGTGTACGATTAAGACTGTAATCTGCTCGCTCTTCTACACGGGATTTATCTGGCTTTTCGAGTATCTCGATGTGGTTGGTCTAATTAACATTGCCGTTGGCAGGGTTGAAACCGTGGTCGACCCCGAAACAGGCGAAACGGTTACCCGCGCATTACGGACGCTTACCGACCAGAGGTTTATGGAGCTTGTTTATGCAATCCTGCTCTTCGGTATCGGCGGCGCACTGGTGTTTAACAGCGGTTCTTCATCGGGCGGCACCGATATTATCGCGCTTATATTAAAGAAGTACACAAAGCTGAACGTTGGCTTCGCGCTTATGCTTATCGACTTTTTGGTCGTCTGCATTTCGTTCTACACCTTCGAAAGCGTTGAAAGCGGACTTATTTCGCTTTTGGGACTCTTCACAAAATCCTTCCTTTTGGACAGCGTGATAGAGAGTATTGGCAAAACCAAATACATAACGATTATCACACAGCAGCCCGAACTTATTTCGGATTATATTTTAAAGGTAATAAACCACGGCTTTACAATGTACGATGCCGAAGGCGGATATTCGCACCAGAAGAAAAAGGTGCTTGTAACGGTCTGCAAGCGCAGTGAAGCAATAAGGCTTAAAATCAAGATTCACGCCGTTGACCCGACCGCGTTCGTTATCATCACAGACGCTAACGAGATACTGGGCAAGGGCTTCGGCGTAAATTACTAAGCGTTTCGCTTAACTACGTATCTTAATTACCCGCGTACTTGATTTACATACCACAAATCAAACTAAGCGTTCCGCTTAACCGCGTATCTTAATTACCCGCG
>JAIDFD010000087.1 GCA_029054485.1 Clostridia bacterium
ATCATTGGGTATTGAAACGGTAAACGGCGTTAAAAATCTTTGGGTCAACAGCTTTAACGGAAAGGCAAGCTCGGTTGTCGTAAATCTCGGCAAGCCTGTGTTTAAAGCTGAACTTTTGCCGTCTACGCTGAATGGCAAATATGTTGAAAAACAACTGAAATTCGGTGAAAGAACTTATCCAGTAACTCTTGTGAACGTGGGTAATCCGCATTGCGTGATTTTCTGCGACAAAGTCGAAAGTGTTGATTTAGAGGCTCTTGGACAAACGATAACCGAGTCGGGTTATTTCCCGCAGGGAATTTTCGTTGAGTGCGTGCGCGTGGTAAACAATGTTACGATTAAGATGCGCGCGTGGGAAAAGAGTAACGGTGAAACGCTGTCCTGCGGAACGGCGGCTGTCGCGGCGGCGGTTGCCGCGATAGAGTGCGGCTACTGTAAAAGAGACGAGATTATTACTGTCAAATTGAAGGGTGGCGACCTGTTTGTAAAGTATAATGAAATCGGAGAGGTAGAGCTGGACGGAACGGTTAGGCAATCCTTTGAAGGCTTGATAGAAATTTAATGATTTATTTGGATAATGCGGCAACAACTAAGCCGAACGAAAAGGCTTTGAAAGCCGCGGAAAAATATTTGACTGAAGAGTTTTACAATCCTTCTGGACTTTATAAGTCGGGCTATAGCCTTAGTTTACAGCTGAAAGAGGCGCGGAAAAATATAGTTTCTTTAATAGCTGACGAAAGTAAGTTTTCGTGCGTGTTCACTTCCTGCGGCACCGAGGCGGATAATCAGGCGATATTTTGCGGAGGCAGGCGTGGAAATATTGTAACGACAATGGGTGAACATTCCGCCCTGTTTGAAGCTGTGAACGAGTCAAAACAACGCGGGATAGAAGTTCGTTTCGCAAATCTCAATTCAGACGGAAGTGTGGACTGTGAACACCTTTTAAGCCTTGTTGATGATAAGACCTCGCTTGTTTCGGTTATTCACGTAAATAACGAAACGGGCGCAATAAACAACATTTCAGATATTGCGCAAAAAGTGAAAGCAAAAAACAAGTTTACACTTTTCCATTCCGACGGCGTTCAGGCGTTCGGAAAAATCGCTTTCCGCCTTACGAAGGATATTGACTTGTATTCGGTAAGCGCGCACAAAATCGGCGGAATAAAGGGTGTAGGTGCGTTGATTAAGCGCAAAGATTTGGTCTTGAAACCTCTGATTTATGGCGGCGGGCAGGAAGAAAATCTCAGGAGCGGCACTGAAAACGTGTTCGGCATAAAATGTTTTGAATTTGCCGCAAAAGATAAATTCAGCGGCTTAAATCAAGCATTTGACCGTATTTTTGCCTTAAAAAAGCTGTTTTGTTTGCTTTTAGATAGTACTATGTTTGACATAATAAGCCCTGAAAACGGTTCTCCGTATATAATTTCAGTCGCGGCAAAGGGCGTCCGCGGTGAAACTATCTTACACGAGGTTGACGATAAAGGGCTGATAATCGGCACGGGTTCGGCTTGTTCGTCTAATTCAAACAAAAGATATTCAAGAGTAATGCTTGCTTGCGGGTTGGATAAGCAGATTGCAGACGGAATATTAAGAATAAGTTTTTCCGATGAAACCACTGAAGATGAAGTGCGTACCGCGGCAAAAATATTAAATGAAACCGTTGAAAACAGAAGACGGTTGATGGCGTAAAACTATGGAAAAAGTAATTATTATAAGATATTCGGAACTGCATTTAAAGGGCAAAAACAGGGGCTGGTTTGAGCGTGCCTTTGCCGTAAATATGGAAAAGAGCCTTAAAGGAATCAGGCACGAAATTCACCGCCATAGCGGAAGGTATTTGGTTGAAAATTTTTCTGAATCCGATACCGAAATTATTTTGGACAGACTTAAAAAGGTTTTCGGAATACACTCGTATAGCGTTGCTTTAAAGGTCGGTGCGGATATGCAAAAAATCTTTGAGGCGGCAAAGCAAGTCTGTTTTAGTGAGGGGTCTTTCAAAGTCGAAACACACAGAGCGGATAAAAACTTCAAGCTCAATTCAATGCAAATCAGCGCGGAAATAGGCGGAAGGCTGTTGGACGAAATTTCCACGATTAAAGTCGATGTGCATAATCCTGACTTTATCATTAATATAGATATTCGTGAAAACAGTACCGCGCTGGTCTTTAATGAGTTTTTTAAAGGGGCGGGCGGTATGCCCGTAGGCACTTCGGGTAAAGGTTTGCTGTTGATTTCGGGCGGAATAGACAGTCCAGTTGCGGGGCATATGATTGCAAAGCGTGGAATGAATATTGATTGTATTCATTTTCACAGCTATCCGTACACTAATTTGCAGGCGCGCGAAAAGGTGATAGAGCTTGCCAAACAGCTTTCAACTTACACTTGCGGAACTACTATGCATATTGTGTCCGTGACTGAAATTCAGGAGCAAATTCATAAGAATTGCAGCGGCGATTATATGGTCACGCTTTTACGGCGGTTTATGATGCGGATTGCTGAAAGTATCGCTTTAAAATGCGGTGCGCAGTGTTTGATAACTGGTGAGAGTTTGGCGCAGGTTGCGAGCCAGACGGTGGAGGGGATGACCTCTTCAAACAGTGTAATTAAAACTCTTCCTGTGTTAAGACCGTTGTGCGGTTTTGATAAAGATGAGATAATAGAGCGGAGCAGAGCAATAGGAACTTATCGGACTTCGATTGAACCGTATGAAGACTGTTGCACGGTATTTTTGCCAAAGCACCCAGTGACCCGTCCGAAACTTTCAGACGTCCTTGAGGAAGAGGCGAAACTAGACGTTCAGGCATTGATTGACAGAGCAATTTCAACTCTTGAAACAATAAACTTATAAATAATTGCGGCATCGAAAACGATGCCGCGTTTTTTATTGATTGTACCAGTCTTTTTGTGCAATATCGGGAATTTTTATCTGAGGTGATTCGTTTGAGCTGCTTAAATAGACCGCTTTGAGGTTGATTTCTTTTCCTATATATACGTTTTTGCCATCGCTGTAATAGGGCGTAACCGAATAACTGTAACAACCTTCTTCCGGTGAGTCGGTAATTGTTTCTTGCCATTTTCCGTCATAAATCACTTCGTTTTTGCCGTTTTTAGTGCGTTTTACGATAAATGAATAGTACTTCGCGTGACATAATGATATGTTTACCGCGTTATCTGTTACCGAAATTTCGGGTGTGGCTATATACGGTACCGAAAATCTATCCGATTGAATTTGCGGCTCGTTGCCCTTTAAAACTTTTACGGTTTTGGTATTGAGAAGAGGGCATACCGGGTCGGCCAACATTATTCTGTTGTTCTCGGAGTATTCTTCTAAATCGATTTTTACCGTAGTTGTTCCGCTATTGGTATCAAGTTTTTCGGGTTTGCGGTTTTTGTAAAGCTTTTCTATTGCGGTGCGCAGTATTTTACAACAGTCGTTTCCGCCTGTAATCTGGGAGCGTTTATTGTCCTTATCACCCAGCCAGACGGCGATGCAGTTCTCGCCCGTGTAGCTTATTGCGTAAGCGTCTGTGTTGCCTTCCGTATTTCCGCAGGTGCCTGTTTTTGATGCTATATCAAAATCAAAATCTTTCAGTTTTTTAGCCGTTCCGCTTGCAGTTGTTTCAAGTAGCATATCGTTAATCAGCGAGCAGGTGCCTTCTGAGTATACATGGCTTTTTATTGCCTTGTTTGCGTAAAGCACTTTGCCGTTTTTTGATACTATTTCTTTTATAAAGCGCGAGGGTGCGTAGCTTCCGCTGTTGGGAAAAACGGTATAACAGTCGGCAAGCTCTTTTATCGTTAGCCCGTACTTCATACCACCTAAAGCGAGGGATAAGTTCTTTTCATCGTCATCGAGCTTTAAATTCATTGAGGCGAGATATTTTTCAATTCTATCCACCGTTAAGGCGTTAAGCGTTTTGACAGCGGGTACGTTATAGCTATATTTCAAGCTGTCGGTTACGGATACGTAGCCGTGGTATTTTTTATCATAATTTTCGGGCGAGTATCCGCCGTAGTCGATTTTTTCGTCTAAAATTTTAGTAAAAGGGCTGAGCTGTTTTTCTTCTATTGCGGGTGCGTAAACGAAAATCGGTTTAACGGTTGATCCCGGTTGGCGTTTGGTGTTTCCGATTGTTGATTTATAGGCTTTTACGCCGCCGCTCAAATTTTCGGTGACTATTGCGGCGTTGTCTCTTATAAACATCTGACGCTGCCG
>JAIDFD010000088.1 GCA_029054485.1 Clostridia bacterium
ATTCCCACCCTTTGCGCCTCCCCTCCCGAAATCTGCGCGGGGAATTTTTTTTGGGTTTCTTCGGAAATACCGACCGCAGCAAACAGCTCTTTTGCCCTTGCCACAAGGGCTTTTTTGTCCTTGCTTACAAGAAGTCCCGCGGAAAGCACGTTGTCTGAAACGGACATTCCGTCTATAAGATAAATTTGCTGGAACACGAACCCGCAATGGTTTCTGCGGAATACGGCAAGCCCGTCCTGCGATAAATCGGATATGATTTTATCCCCGAAAGTAATTTTACCGAGGCTGGGCGTATCCATTCCCGACAGCGCGTACAAAAGCGTGGATTTCCCCGCGCCGCTTGCGCCCATAATTACGGTAAAATCACCCCGATAAAGTTCAAGGTCGATATTTTTAAGGACGTGCTGTAGCTGACCGCCGTTTGAAAAAGTCTTGCTAAGGCTCTCTGTTTTAAGTAACGTCTGTTTCATAATTTTTCTCCTTTACGCCCCTAATATACCGCAATTAATCCTTAAAGGTCTTTAACTAAATCTTAAACCTTTCTTAAATTTAAGTATTATTCGCATCGGTGATTACTTGCCGCTTAGCAACAGCGTTACAACTACTTTCAATCCGCGTCCGCCGTTTTCTACTTTCAGTGCGCCGCCCATTTCTTTCATAAAATAGTCCGAGATATAAAGCCCGAGCCCCGCGCCTTCGGTATTTTCAGCATTACTGCCGCGTTTGAATTTTTCTTTCAATACGGGCAATTCTTCGGGTAAAACTCCGCCGCCGAAGTCCTCTATTATAACGTTGATAGTATTATTGACTTTTTCCGCATTTACCGTAATTTCGGACTTTGCGTATTTGTATGAGTTTGAAAAGATATTATCGAAAACCTGTTGCAAACGTAAGCTATCTGCGTACACAAGACACTCGGGCAATTCGGGAATCGTTGCGCGCTGCAGATAGTCGGCGTTTTCAAGCATTGCTTTTACTTGCCTGCTCTCTATATTCTTAGGCTCGACCGAAAGCTGTTGAAGCTCCTCAAGGGTTGCCGTAAACAGGTTTGTAACAAGCGTGTTTATCTGGTCGGCTTTGCCGATAATCTGCGCGTAATTTGCTTTGTCCTTTTTGCCGACCGCAACGGCAAGCCCCACTTCGGAAACGGCTTTTATGCTTGCAACAGGCGTTTTGATATCGTGCGAAAGTTTTGCTACGAGTTCCTTTTTACTTGCGTTTGCCTGCGCTTCTGCTAAGCGCGCCTTTTTAAGTTCCGAACGCATTATATCAAAGCTTTCTGTAAACGCGCCGAAAAGGTTTTGCCTGTCCATTTCAAGCGGAATATCGAGATTTCCTCCCGCAACGCGCTCGGCAAAGCCTTTCAGCTTTTTAAAAGGTCTTATCACGGTATAACGCATATAGACGGCGTAACCTATACAGATTGCGCATTGAAGAGCGGTTGCAACCGTTAAAACGATAATTGCCGTTTGCTTTTGAGATTGAAGTGTTTGCGCTCCGTTGTTATAAATTATTACTTTACCGACCGCCGCGCCGCCGATAGTAATATCGAGTATCGTATCCCTGTGCGCGATTGCCGTATTTACGCTTTCGGACAGCCCCGATTTTGTCTTATATATGATATTGCCGCCATTGTCCAACACAACGTAATCAAGCGCGGTTATGTTTTTGTGTTCTTCAAAAGAATTGAAATCCTCAGTTACAGACTGCACGACTTCGTTCACCGCAACGGTATCCTGCGATAAGTTTGGAGTTTGCACGGCAAAAATTATCAGCGCGATTATTTCGGCTATAAACACGGCGATAAACCCGATTAAAAAATACTGCTTTTTCACACGTTTTCTCCTATTTAATAATTAGTTTGCGCCGTTAAGCGTTTTACGGCATTAGCAATTTCACGAGAAATTTACATAGTAAATTTTTGTGAATTGAATTTGTATCCTTCGCCCCAAACCGTAATTATATACTTCGGCTCGTTTGGGTTCCTTTCAATCCCTTCGCGCAATCTTCTGATATGCACGTTCAACGTGCCGTCTCCCGTGAACTTGTCCTCCCAAACCCTTTCAAACAGTTGCTTTTTAGTTATAACTTTGCCTCTGTTTTCCATAAGGTAAGCCAGCAATTTAAATTCCAGCGCGGTTAGTTTTACCTCTTTGCCGTCGACGTTAACTTGCTTTGCTTGGAAGTCAACGGTCAGATATCCGTCCGAATACTCGTTAACTCCGCCGTAGCGCTTTAATACGGCTTTGACCTTTGCAAGCAACACACCGAGAGAATATGGCTTTTGAACGTAGTCATCGCCGCCTATATTGAGCGCAACGATTTTATCGTCATCGCTCGTCCGAGCCGAAATAAACAGAATGGGAATGTTTGTATTTTTCCGCAATTCCTTACATAAATCAAAACCGCTTCCATCGCCCAGATTTATATCAAGCAGTAAAAGCTCGGCTGTATTTTGATTGAAAAACTTTCGGCAATCTTCCGCGCCGTACACGGCAACCGTACTCACGCCGAAAAGATTGAAGTATTCCGCCGTGCTGTCCGCAAGCACTTTTTCGTCGTCGATGATAAGGCAATTATATTT
>JAIDFD010000089.1 GCA_029054485.1 Clostridia bacterium
GTATGGTATTATTCTTCACTCTTCTGACCGTGAAAAGCGCAAAGAAGCTTACGAAAAATACTATTCGGCATATACCTCGCTGATTAATACCATTACTTCGATTTATGGCGGTAACGTAAAAAAGAATGTGTTTTTAAGCAAGGTTTACAAGTTTAATTCCTGCCTTGAAAGCGCGCTCTTTTCCGAGGACGTTGACAGGTCTGTTTACGACAATCTCATTAAGGCGGTGGACAAAAATTTGCCCGCTATGCACAGATATATCGCCGACAGAAAAAAGATACTCGGCTACGACAAACTTCACTTTTATGATATTAATGCACCTCTCGTTGATGGCGTCGACGTTAAATACACTTACGATGAAGCATACGCACTTGTAATAAAAGGTCTTGCACCATTGGGGAAAGACTATCAGGCGCTTTTGAAAAAGGGCTATGACGAGCGTTGGCTTGACGTTGAAGAAACCGAGGGCAAGGGGGGCGGCGCGTATAGTATCGGCTGTCCCGATTGCCACCCTTATGTTCTTTTGAATTATCAGCCCACCATGAACGAGGTTTTCACAATCGCGCATGAAATGGGACACGCGCTCCATACCTGGTTTTCGCAGAAAAATCAGCCCTATGCAAAGAGCCAATACAAAATATTCGTTGCTGAAGTTGCAAGCACTGTAAACGAAACACTGCTTCTCAAATATATGCTTAAAGATGCGAAAGACGGCAATTTAAAGAAGTATCTTTTAAATTACTATCTTGACAGTATGCGCGCAACTCTTCACAGACAGGCAATGTTTGCCGAATTCGAGTACGAAGCGCATACCCTTGCCGAAAAGGACCAACCTCTCACCAAAGAAGTTTTGTGCGATTTATATGCTGGAATCGGTAAAAAGTATTACGGCGGTCAAATCGAACACGACTACAACATATCTTGCGAATGGGTGCGAATACCGCACTTTTACCACGCGTTCTACGTCTATAAGTACGCAACCGGCTTAACTGCCGCAATTAACATTGCCAACCGCATTTTAAAGGAAGGCGAGCCTGCCGTTAAGGACTACTTCAAATTCCTTTCAAGCGGCTCATCATCGGACCCCGTGTCGCTTTTGAAGCTTGCTGGGGTAGACCTTTCAAAAACCGAACCTTTTGAAATTGCAATGCGCGAATTTGAAGATACTCTTACCGAATTTGAAAAATTAATGGGGATATAAAGTACTATGTCAGACAAAAATAACGTCATGCCCAACAATCTTGACGCCGAACAGGCTCTTTTGGGCTGTATG
>JAIDFD010000009.1 GCA_029054485.1 Clostridia bacterium
GTATACCCCAGCGTAATAGCAATGGCGGGAATTTATATGACGGGTACGCTGTCGGCGTTTGCGTATAATATGATTATGATGTACATTGCGCAACGCACCTTGAAGAAGATGCGCGATGAAATGTTCGCCAAAATGCAAAAGCTTCCGTTAAAGTATTTCGACACTCACACGCACGGCGATTTGATGAGTCTTTACACCAACGACGTTGACACAATGCGCCAGCTTCTTACGCAGACGATTCCTCAGCTTCTTTCATCGTTCTTGACGTTGATTGCCGTGTTTGCCTTTATGGTTGTATACAGCGTTACGTTGCTTATTGTCGTTCTCGTTGTACTTTTTACTATAATAATGGCAACCAAGTATATCGGCGGAATGTCGGCTAAAAACTTTGTTAAAAACCAGAAAGCTCTCGGAAATCTCAACGGCTATGTTGAAGAAATGACCGAAGGGCAGAAGGTTATAAAAGTATTCTGTCACGAGCAGAAAGCCAAAGAGCGTTTCAAAGTTCTCAACGATGAACTTAACGAAGCGGGCAGAAAGGCAAACTCGTATTCGTTCATTTTAGGACCCATCAACAACAACCTCGGTTACGTTCAGTACGTTCTCGTTGCAATAGTCGCGGCGATAGTAATGGCATTCGGCAACGAAGTAGGTTTGCTGTCTATTTATTGTTCGGTAATCAAAGCGGACAGCTTGCAGGCGAATATGATTGGCTGTGTCGCGGGTATGCTTATATCATTTTTGATGTTCTCGCGCCAGTTCAATATGCCCGTAATGCAAGTATCGCAGCAGTTCGCCGCGATAGTTATGGCTCTTGCGGGTGCGGAAAGAATTTTTGAAATGGTTGATACCCGGCCCGAGGACGAGGGCGGCGATATCACGCTCGAACACGTTGACGGAAAATGGGTATGGAAAAAGCCTTTGGATGACGGCTCATTCGAGTATATACCTTTGAAAGGCGATATTCGCTTTAACAACGTTACTTTCGGTTATACGGACGAGAAAGTCATTTTGAAGAATATCAGCCTTTACGCAAAGCCCGGTCAAAAAATCGCGTTTGTCGGATCTACCGGCGCGGGTAAAACAACTATTACAAACCTCATTAACCGCTTCTACGATATCCAGTCAGGCGAAATAACCTATGACGGACTTGATATTAAGTCAATCAATAAAGCCGATTTAAGAAAGTCTCTCGGCGTGGTTTTGCAGGATACGCACCTTTTCACGGGAACGGTTATGGACAATATCCGCTACGGCAGACTCAACGCTTCCGATGAGGATTGTATCAAGGCGGCAAAGCTTGCAAATGCGGACTTCTTTATTACCCACCTGCCCGAAGGCTACAACACCAAGATTACGGGTGACGGCGCAAATCTTTCGCAGGGGCAAAGGCAGCTTCTTGCTATTGCGCGCGCAATGGTTTCGGAGTGTCCGGTGCTGATTTTGGACGAGGCAACTTCGTCTATCGATACCAGAACGGAAAAACTCATTGAAGAGGGTATGGATAAACTGATGGAAGGCAGAACGGTTTTTGTTATCGCGCATAGACTTTCCACGGTAAGAAACAGTCATGCGATTATGGTTCTTGAACACGGCGAAATTATCGAGCGCGGTGACCACGACCAGCTTATTGCTCAGAAAGGGAAGTACTATCAGCTTTACACCGGTGCTTTTGAATTGGAATAAAAAAATAAAAACGCCGCCCGCGCACAGCGCGGGCGGCATTTAAAATTGACGAAATTTAGGACAAACCAAAACAGAATAGTACAACCTGTCGTTTTCATACATTACGAATAGGGTATCAGCCCTTAAAGGTAGCGTATGGTTTTTGATTTGTTAAATCTGTTGTTCGGCAGGATATTTTTCTTTACGGGAATGGTGCAGAATAAAGGCACGTTCCCCAAACCGCTTTCGCCTGAAGACGAAAAAAAATACCTTCGTCTTGCGCGGGAAGGCGATAAGGAAGCAAAGGATATTCTAATAAGGCACAATATGCGCCTTGTAGCGCATATCGTCAAAAAGTACACGGGCGCGGCTGAAACGGACGATTTGATTTCGGTCGGCTCAATCGGGCTTATAAAGGCGATAAATACATATCAAGAGGGCAAGGGTACTCAGCTTGCAACTTACACGGCGCGTTGCATTGAAAACGAAATTCTGATGCTGTTGCGCTCGGGTAAAAAGCACAAAAACAACGTTTCTCTTTCCGATCCGGTCGGGGTTGATAAGGACGGAAACGAACTCACCCTTATCGACCTTTTGGCTGAAAAAGAGGACAGCGTTTTCGCACAGGTTGAAAAGAGTATCCAACGTGAAAAATTCGTTGCTTTTTTGAAAAGGTTTTTAGACGAGCGCGAGTTTGCAATTCTTTCCCTAAGATACGGACTTGAGGACGGCGCGGCTATGCCGCAGAGAGAGGTTGCCAAAAAACTTGATATTTCACGTTCGTACATTTCAAGAATAGAAAAGCGAGCAATCGAAAAGGCAAGACAGCATTTAAACAAGGAAGATTTTTTTACTGACTGATTTGTAAGCGGTTTAACGATATAAACCGCTTTTTTGTTGCAAATTTTCGGCTCGGGTGTTAGAATTAGTTAAAAGGAGCTGATTATGGCAAACGTAATGGACACCCTCCGTGAGAGAGGATTTGTAAAACAGACTGTGTATGAAGAGGATTTGTATAAATTACTCGGAAGCGAAAGTGTAACTTTTTATATAGGATTTGACCCCACGGCGGACAGCCTGCATATAGGGCATTTTTTACAGCTTATTGCAATGAAACATATGCAGGACGCAGGACATAGACCCATAATTTTAATCGGCGGCGGAACGGCTATGGTTGGCGACCCTACGGGCAAGACCGATATGCGCAAAATGATGACGCGCGAAACAATCGATTACCACGTTGAGTGCTTCAAAAAGCAGATGTCAAAGTTTATCCGCTTCGAGGGCGAAAATGCCGCGATAATCGTCAACAACGCCGACTGGCTTACGAATTTAAATTATCTCGACTTTTTGCGCGAGATAGGCGTTCATTTTTCCGTAAACGAAATGTTGCGCGCAAAATGCTTTGAAACAAGACTGGAGCGCGGGCTTTCGTTCCTTGAATTTAACTATATGCTTATGCAGGGGTTTGACTTTCTTGTACTCTTCAAAAAGTACGGCTGTGCGCTGGAACTTGGCGGCGACGACCAGTGGTCGAATATTCTTGCGGGCGCAAACCTTATCCGCGTAAAAGAGAAAAAACCTGCTTATGCAATGACTTTCACTCTGCTCACCACGAGCGAGGGAAAGAAGATGGGCAAGACGGAAAAGGGTGCGGTATGGCTTGACGAAACAAAGACAACCCCCTACGAGTTTTATCAGTACTGGCGCAACACTGCCGATGCGGACGTAGAAAAGTGTCTTAAACTTCTGACCTTTTTACCTCTCGATAAAATCAACGAGCTTACTAAACATAACGATGAGCGCATAAACGCCGCAAAGGAAGTACTTGCCTTTGAGCTTACTAAACTCGTTCACGGCGAAGAAAAAGCTTCGTCCGCACAGGCTCAGGGAAGGGCGGCTTTCGGCGGCGGCGGAGAACTTCCCGAAAAGGACGTAAGCGTGGATAATCCCACGATAATAAACGTGCTTGTTGCCGCGGGCATTTGCCAATCCAACGGCGAAGCGCGCAGACTTATTCAGCAGGGCGGTGTTTCTCTTAACAATGACAAAGTGACCGATATAAATTCGGCGGTAAAAGACGGGGACGTAATTCACAAGGGTAAAAAAGTTCACGTTAAAATTAATCTGAAATAATGGAACGGTATCTGTCAATCGGCGGTGAAACGCAAACGGAAAAGATCATAGATAAGTCGCGCTTTTTAACAACGTCCAAGCACGTTTGCGGTGAGGACGAGGCAAAGGCTTTTATTGAAAAAATCCGTTCGAACTATCCCGATGCTACGCACAACTGCTACGCGTATATCTGCGACAATCTGGGAAATTTTTTGCGTTTTTCGGACGATGGCGAACCGCAGGGTACTGCCGGTATGCCTATGCTCGAAGTGCTTAAAACCAATAAGCTTTACGAAGTCGCCGTGGTCGTGACGCGTTACTTCGGCGGAGTGAAGCTTGGTGCAGGCGGACTTGTCCGCGCGTATTCCGGTTGCGTTGCCGAAAATATCGCCGCGGCGCGGAAAGTGAGTTACGAGCCGTGTATTGAAAGTAAAATATCGGTGGACTATCCGCTTACTGACAGCGCGGTACGCTTTTTCAATGAGTTCGGTGCAGACGTGTTGGGGTGCGAATATCTCAACGATGTAACTTTCAGCGTAGCCGTAAAAAAATTACAGGAAACTACTTTTACCGCAGAGCTTTTAAACAGGCTTTGCGGTAAAGTAAAAATACAGAAAATAAGAGAATATTTTTTCCCTTTTAAAATTTAGAGATGTCTGAAATTACTTCAATAGAACCACAGAAAAAAGATAAAGAGCGGTGCAGTGTATTCATCGACGGCAGATTTTACTGTGGCATAAAATTAGAGGTCGCAATAAAATATCACCTGAAAGCGGGAATGAGCATTGATAAGTCAAAGTTGGATGAAATTCAGCTTGAAACGGAAAAAAGTCAGGCGATAGATAAAGCTATGACCCATCTTTCCGCTACGATGAAGACCAAAAAGCAAATGCGCGATTTTCTTGTCAAAAAGGGATATACCGAAGCGGTTATAAACTACGTTTTTGAAAGGCTTGAGTACTACAAACTGCTTGACGATGAGGCGTATTGCCGCGCTTATGTGAACAGCGTGAGCGGCAAGGGTAAGCGCGCGCTGGAAGCAGATTTGTACAAGCGGGGTGCGGAAAAGGCCGCAATAGAGACGGTGCTTTCCGAAACGGAAGAGGACGCAGGAGCGGCATTTTCGGTGCTTGAAAAATATATGCGCGGAAAAGCGGGCACCAAAGAGAATTTGTATAAGGGCTTAAAATACCTTTTGTCAAAGGGCTTCGGGTATGATACCGCAAAAGAAGCTTTGGAAAAATTCGGGGATATTGATGAAGATTATTGAGCTTGAATCGACCGATTCCACAAACGAGTACTGCAAGAGAATTGCAAACGGTCAGGACGTAATAGTTACGGCAAAGAGCCAGACTGCGGGAAAGGGAACAAAGGGCAGAAGCTTTGTTTCTGACGGCGGCGGGCTGTATATTTCGATTATGCGGCATAATTCCGTTCAATCGGGTTGTGCTTTTAAAATAATGATTGACAGCTGTACTGCCGTCTGCAAAACCCTGCAATCTTTCGGGTTGGAGCCGGTTATTCGCTGGGCGAACGACGTTCTTGTGAACGGCAAAAAAATTTGCGGAACGCTTATCGAAAATACTTTCCGCGGGGATAGTGTAAGCCGCTCGATAGTGGGAATGGGAATAAACGTAAACAACACACTTCCGCAGGAATTGCAGGATATTGCAACAACTATGAAGCAGGCGGCAGGAAAGGAATTTGACGTTTGCGCCGTAAGGGATAAGTTAATTAAAAACCTGCAAAAAAGCTATTCGTTGAAGCAATATAAAAGTTTTATTAACTGGTTCGGGCAGGAAATTGTTTTAAAGTGCGCAGACGGCGAAATCCGCGCGGTTGCGCAGGACGTTGCCGAGGACGGTAGACTTATCTGCAAAGTGGACGGAAAAACGGTAAAAATGAGCTCTGCGGAGGTTTCTTTAAGACTATAATGCAAAAGGTTTTGACAAATTCGCAGATGCGCGCCGCCGATGAATATACGATAAGCGTTTTAAATATTTCTTCTGAAGCGCTAATGCGCCGCGCAGGGGAAGCTATCGCCGAAGAGGTTGAAAAAGCAGCAAACGAAAGGGGCGCAAAAAATATACTTGTTGTATGCGGAACGGGCAACAACGGCGGCGATGGTTATGTCTGCGCGCGGAAGCTCTTAGAACGCGGTTTTACGGTAAAAGTCTATTCCGCCGATGGCAGACTTTCAGATGACTGCGCACGCGAAGCGGAAAAGTATTGCGGCGGTCATACGCGGGAAATTTCGGGTGACATAATCATCGATTGCCTTTTCGGTACCGGACTTTCGCGTGACGTCACGGGTCAGTTTGCGGAGATTATCGGCAAAATAAATTCAAGCGGCGCATACGTTATTTCAGCAGATATTCCAAGCGGCTTGTGCGGCGATAGCGGCAGGATTTTAGGCTGTGCGGTCAAGGCAAATCTTACGGTTGCCGTAGCAGAATTTAAAGCGGGGCACTTTTTCGGTGAAGGAATCGATTTATGCGGCTCAATCGTTAAAAAGGATATAGGCATAACCTGTCCCGCAGACAGCTATGCGCAAATAAGCGATGAGAGCGATATTAAAGCGTATTATCCCGTGCGCAAAAGAAATTCAAACAAGGGCACATACGGCTCTGCAAATATAATCGCGGGCTGTCCGAAGTATATAGGTGCGGCGGCGCTTGCGGTAGAAGCCGCATTAAAATCGGGTTGCGGCTACGTCAAGCTTACTTCTTGCGAAGAGGTAAAACGCGCGCTTGTTGCAAAATTTCCGCAGGTCATTTTTCTTGATGACGCGGACTTGGCTTCGGATTCGATTGCAATAGGAATGGGCTCAGGCGTAAGCGAAGCGCTTTACAAAAAAATTGAAAATCTCTTGAAAAATTACACAGGAACGCTGATTATAGACGCGGACGGTCTGAACACAATTTCTGCTTTCGGCATAAATATATTAATAAACAAACGATGCCGCGTTATTTTAACTCCGCACCCAAAGGAGTTTTCGCGCCTTACTGGGCTGGCGTTAGAAGAAATTTTGTCAGACCCCATAAAGGTTGCAAAGGAATTTGCAAAAAAGTACGGCGTTATTCTCTTATTGAAGGGTGCGGCGAGTATAATTACAGACGGCGAAAAAACGGTAATCAACACAAAAGGCAGTACTGCGCTTTCAAAGGGCGGTAGCGGCGATATGCTTTCGGGCTTGATGTGCGGCAGTGTTGCCCGCGGACTAAAACCGTTTGACGGAGCAGTCTGCGCGGCGTACACGTTGGGAATTACCGCGGAGGAAATTTCGGAACAAAAGACAGATTATTGCGCAACGGCAAAGGATATTTTAAATAATATCCACCGTGCGGTTTTACGCTTGACAAGATAAAAATTAAATGTTAAAATATTCCACGTTGAAAGGGAGTAGTTTTAAAAGGCTGCGGCAACATCCCCCGATAACAAAAATCGTGCCGTATCCCCTTAATCTTTAAGGAACAAGACTTTCGACTTAAAAGTAATTTTAAGTCGTGAGTCTTATATTTTTACTCCGACTTACCTAAAATATAATGTGAGGTATAAATGGACGCTGGAAAAATTATTCTGAACATAGTTTTACTTCTTGTAGGATTTGTGTTGCTTGTAAAAGGCGCGGACTTCTTTGTGGACGGAGCTTCGGGTATAGCCAAAAAGCTGAAAGTTTCAACTTTTATAATCGGCGTAACCGTGGTTGCGCTCGGCACAAGCGCACCGGAATTAGCTGTAACTATAGTAGACGCCGTAGGCGGCGAGGGTACTTTGATTACTGGCAATATTCTGGGAAGCAACGTGATGAATATCTTTCTCATTCTCGGAATTTCCGCAGTAATCTGCAAACTTCCCGTTGAAAAAACTACTCGTTTTATCGACTTGCCCTTTTTGATTTTAACGAGCGGACTCTTCGTTCTTCTCGGATTTTTGGGCGGAAGCTTTGAGTGGTGGGAAGGGTTGATTCTTCTCGTCCTTTATATCGGCTTTATGGTCTATAACATAGTGCTTGCAAAAAAGCAGTCCAAAGCCCTTTTGGAAGAGGCAACCGCTTCGGTTGCAACATTTGAGGGTGACAAAGCCGAAGCGTTGCCCGCGAACTGGTGGGAAAGGACAAAAGCGGGATATGAAAGCTTGCAGTCCAAAGTCTGGTTTTTGGTAATTTTGACGGTTGTCGGACTCGCTATGGTCGTTGGCGGCGCCGAACTTGTGGTAAGCTCCGCGCGGTATATTGCAAAAGACGTATTCAAAATTCCTGCCGAAATTGTAGCGCTTACCGTCGTTGCTTTCGGAACGTCTCTTCCCGAATTGGTGACTTCAATTTCCGCCGCCAAAAAAGGCGACGTCGGAATTGCAACGGGCAATATCATAGGCAGTAATATTGCGAACATTTTGCTTATCGGCGGCGTTGGCGCTCTCTGCACGGGAACGCGCGGACTTCCGTTCACTACCGAAGGAATAGTCAGCGGTGTTGTTGCATTGTTCGCTTCGGTTATAATATTTTGCTCGTGCTGGGGCAAGACCAAAAGTATCGGCAGAATTGCGGGCATAATATGCCTTTTGTGCCTTGTCGCATACTACGTCTTTGTTTTCTTGAATCTGTATGTATTAAAAATTTATTGATAAGTATAAAACGGACTTTGCGCGGCAAAAATATTTATATAAAAAAGATACTCTTAAAAATTTGAGTATCTTCGGCAAATCGGCAGTACATATAATAAAGTATATAACACTGCCGAAAAAAGAGGTAAATATGAATATAAAGCGCGGAGAGCTGTGGGATGCCGACCTGTCGCCTGTAGTCGGCAGCGAGCAAGGGGGAATACGACCGGTGCTTGTCGTCCAGAACGACGTTGGCAACAAATATTCGCCGACGGTGATAGCGGCGGCGGTGACAAGCAAAATCAACAAGGCAAAGCTTCCTACCCACATTGAGCTTTCTTCAAATTCCTACGGACTTGCAAAGGATTCGGTAATTCTGTTAGAGCAGATACGGACGCTTGATAAACGCAGATTAAAAGAAAGAATAGGGGAATTGAGCGACGCGACTATGAACCGCGTTGATAAGGCGATACTGATAAGTCTTGGTTTTATGAAATAAATCAACAGGCACGCACGGCTTGCAAGCCGTGCGTGCCGTCCTTTTTATTGACAAAACCGCGCTTTTGATATATGATATAACTATGCTTGAGAAAATTAAGAAATTAAAAGTTAATATCGGTTGGAAAAGCATAATTTTTATCGCAGTCTGTGTTGTGCTCGTTCTTATAGATTTGCTCACTAAAATTTTTGAAGAGCGTAACGGCTGGAGTTTTATCATTATCCGCAATTTTATCGAAGTGGAGAGCGGTAGTCGAAATCCCGGTTGCGCTTTCAGTTTTCTTGCGGAAGCTGCGTGGGGACAGATATTTTTAATAGTAGTAACTTTTATAATGCTTATTTTGCTCATCGCGCTTTTCACTGTTCTTCCGGAAAGGTTTATTCTTATGAAGCTGGCGATCTCAATGGTTGTTGCGGGCGCGATAGGAAATCTTATAGACAGAATCGCTTATCAGGAAGTGCGTGATTTTGTCGGACTAAATATGTTCGGTGATATGGTTTCGTGCAACTTCGCCGATTTCTGGATAGTAATAGGTGCAATTCTCGCCATCATCGATTTGCTGTTTATAAACGAATGGGCGGTATTTCCGCTTACAAAGTCAGCAAAGCTTGCACAGAAAAAGCGCAAGGAACAGGAAGAGGAAAAAAAGCGGCAGGAAAGCTCGGCTGTAAAATCCGAAGAGCAGGACAAGGGCGAAAATGGATAAGCTACAATTCACCGCAGAAAGCGTCTGCCAGCGTGCGGACGTTTTTCTTTGCGAAAAACTCGATAAAACCCGTTCGGCGGTAAAAAAACTGATAGACGGCGGCTCGGTTTTAATCAACGGCAAGTTTGCAAAACCTGCGCAGGAAATTGCCGAAGGCGACAAAATCGAAGTTACCCTGCCGACCGCCGCCGAATGTTCGGTCAAGCCCGAAGATATACCGCTGGATATTGTTTACGAAGATAAGGATATAGCGGTTGTCAACAAGCCGCAGGGAATGACCGTTCATATGGGCAACGGCAACGTTGACGGCACACTTGTCAACGCTCTTTTATACCGTCTTGACAGTTTAAGCGGAATAAACGGCGTTATAAGACCGGGGATAGTGCATAGAATAGATAAGGACACTTCAGGACTTTTGGTCGTTGCGAAAAACGATAAAGCACATTTAAGCTTATCGCAGCAGATCGCCGAAAAAACCTGCAAGAGAACTTACCTCGCGCTTTTAGAGGGGAATCTTAAACAGGACAGCGGAACGGTAACAACTTATATCGGCAGAAGTCCGCAAGACAGAATTAAAATGGCGGTTGTTCCGCCCGACAAGGGAAAACTCGCTATAACCGACTTCACCGTTCTTGAAAGGTACGATGGCTTCACACTGTGCCGCTTTGATTTGCAGACCGGCAGAACGCATCAGATACGCGTTCATGCAAAGTATTTGGGACACCCCGTAGTCGGCGATACCGTATACGGAGTAAAAAAGCAGAAATTCAAACTTGGCGGTCAGCTTTTGCATGCGTTCAGGCTTTCGCTTACCCACCCAGCAACGGGCGAAGAGATGACCTTTGAAGCGCCTCTTCCGGATTATTTCAAAAGCGTTTTGGATAAACTTAAAAAATTGTAAAGCGCGCTTATTTGCTTGCAAAAATAAAAACGGCTTGATATAATAAAATAAAGTAAATATAAAGGAGTTATTTTATGGCTAAGAGAAATTCGGCTCATAGAGAAAGAGTTAATTTAACTACATTCTGTGCATTCTGGGGTATGGCGATTGCCTCGATAATGTACATTTGCAGCGGCGTAATTAATCTTCTGATAAAATTCGTTGACAGTATATCCTCAAAAACCGCAGGCGTCCTGAGTCAGACGGTAAGCGTTTTTACCTTACTCGGTAACATTGCAATGATTATCGCTATCGGTTTGCCCGCTTACGGCTTTGTACGGGGCAGGACAAAGGGCTGGAAAGTCTTTTACTGGATAGTACTTATAATCTTCGCTCTCGGCGTTGTTTTCGGTATGATTTCAAGTTTCAAATTATAATTCTTAATCCCCGACTTAAAGTCGGGGATTTTTTCTTTACAAATTTTTGTTAATATTCTATAATTGACATATGCTTGAAATTGTCAAAGCAAGTGGCGCGCTTGCCAAAAAATATAATTTTAAAAAGGGCGATAAGATTACCGCTTTCGACGGCTTTACCGCAGAGGATACCCTGGATTATCTTTTTTACGACAGCAAGCCGTCCTTTACCGTAAGCGTAGTATCATCAAACGGAAGCGAGCGCACCGTAAAAGTGAACAAGCCCGAGGACGAAAGTCTCGATTTAGCTTTTAAGGATAACGAAAAAATCAGAACCTGCCACAATAAGTGCATTTTTTGTTTTGTCGACCAGATGGGCGAGGGTATGCGCAAAAGCCTATATGTAAAAGACGATGATTACACAATGAGCTTTATGTGCGGAAATTTCGTAACTCTTACAAACGTAAGCGATGAAGAGCTGGAAAGGATAATTAGACTGCATTTGTCGCCGCTGTACGTTTCCGTTCACACGATGGACGGCGGGCTTCGTTGTAAGCTTATGGGCAACCGCTTTGCAGGCAAAATAGGCGAACAGTTAAAAAAATTGACAGACGCAAAAATCACCGTTCACTGTCAGGCGGTTATAGTTCCCGGATTGAACGACGGAAAAAATCTCGAATACACCGCAAGAAAACTTTTTGAAATGTATCCTTATATTGCGGACGTTGCCGTGGTACCCACGGGACTAACGAAGCACCGCGAAAATCTTACGGCTATCCCCGATATTACGGCAGAGAGTGCGGCGGCAATTCTCGATTTGTGCGATAGGCTTAACGGCGAATTCGGCGTAAGCTTTTTGTTGCCCGCTGACGAATACTTTGTAAGAAGCGGAAAGGAATTTAAATCCGCGGAGTTTTACGGCAACTTTTCGCAGATTGAAAACGGCATAGGTATGACGAGCAAGTTTATTGCCGAGTTCACTCAAAGCGTATATAGAACGGCTTTAAGAAAGCAAAAACGCGTTGCTGTGGTAACTGGCGTAAGCGCTCAAAACACTGTTGATAAAATGTGCGCTCTTGCAAATGAAAACGTTAAAAATCTGCACGCTTTTGCTCTGCCTGTTGAAAATAAATTTTTCGGATCTACGGTAACCTGTACGGGGCTTTTAACCGGCGGCGATATAGCCGAGGCGTTAAAAAGCAATGCTGAAAGCTTCGATGTTGCTATCATTCCTTCAAACACGCTTAAAGAGTTTGAGGAAGTGTTTTTAGACGATATGACAGTTAAACAGCTTAAAAAGCTTTTAAAAGGCAAAAAAATAGTAATAAATAAAAAACAGGACGAACTTTTTGACTGCTTGGTAAAATGTTAAATGGCAACCAGTAAGCATTTTATCGAATATATCGGCGAACAGCTTAAAGACCTTGACGGAATAGTATGCCGCCCGATGATGGGAGAGTACCTCATATATTTCAGGGACAGGCTCGCAGGCGGTGTTTACGATGACAGACTTTTAATT
>JAIDFD010000090.1 GCA_029054485.1 Clostridia bacterium
ATCTGTATAGACAGCTCGTACTTTACGCCGTCTACGGTGCTGCCGGTTTTTAACACAAACGGTAACTTGTCGCCGTCTGATATAGTGCCGCCCGCCGCGCCGTCTTTCGTGTATATCCAAGTGTAATTGCTAGGATCTACCGCCGCCGCGGTTACTTCAAAATCAAGTGTGTTGTTCTTTGTTACCTGATAGTTGCCGTTATCTCCGCTCGTGCCGTTGAGTGATAAATACAAGGTGTACTTCCCTACGGCGATATTATCCGGCATTGCTATTGTTGTTACGTTACCGCTCGTTGTCAAACTCGCGGTAAGCGGTACAGGCGAACTCGTACTGCCCTGTTTATCGTAATAGGCGGTTAGATTTACCATTTCGCCAGATACCCTGTCATCTGTTACCGTTACAGAAACCGTATTATCTTGATACTTCCACTCGGCACTGCCTATGCTGTTTACTTTTGAGCTTATGGGCGAAGTGGATAACAGTTCTTTCTTTGTAATTTCAAAGTCTACGGTCTTTGCGGTATCAGTTCCGTCTGTCCACGTGTAATTATTTGAATTACGCAGGCTTAAATTTACCGTGTACTTTCCAACCTCGGTTGCGAGGAACGTGTCCGTTGTATCCGTAGGCGTTCCGCCACTTGCATCAGTAACGGTCGCGCCGCTCGGCGGAGTTACGCCGTCCATGCTTATATCCTGCCCCATATTAAAGTTCGCTAACGTGAACATTAACGCCGAGCCGCTGTATGACTGCGGCGGGGTTATCGTTGGCAAAGCTAACTTTCCTTTATTTATGGTAAAGGTCAAAGTTTTTTCGCCCGTACCGCCCGTAGACCACTCTATTCCGTTAGCAATCGCGTCCGCCGTCAAATTAAATTTTAATGTATATGTGCCAGCTTTGGTTGCTGTAAAAACACCATTTTCATTTACCATATTTACAGCAGAAAGGCTAATTGAAATAGGTAAATTATTAAAATCTTTTCCAACCACATCCGTGATTTTTACATTTTCAAAAGCAGTTGAATAAGTTGAAGCATCATTTTGGAAAGAAAAATTTATTGACGATCCTGAATACGTTTCAGAAATATTTCCAACTGTAATGGGCGCATTTATCTTTGTTACTGCTACAGTAGATGCTAAGTTTAGTGTAACAGAATAAGTTGAATTCTGAACCACGTAACCAATACCACCCATAAGAGCCATATCTATTGAAAATGTTTTGCTTATATTAGAATCATTTGTAAAAGTCTTATTCTGAATGCTGTATGTAACAGTTCCATAATTGTATGGATTTTGAGATCCCGAGTTTCCAGTTCCTGCTAATCGCTGTACAGTAAAACTGTTACAATTTCCTGCCGTATTGGGGTTATACATAGCTGTAGTTGCGGAACCGCCGTTTTCAAAAGAAAACAACTCCGCAGTTACATATCTTGTACAAGAACCACTTGCCTGTGAGTCTGCGGTCATTGTTATAATATAATTTACTGTATATTCGGTATATGCGGGAACATCAATATCAATGGAAAAATCCACCACACCGCAACAAGCTTGTCGATTTGCAACATTAGTTCCTACTTCCAATTGCGAATCGGTACAAGATGAATACATATAACTACTTCCAGTAAAACCAGTATAAGGCATTTCCGTAAACGACTGCCCATAAGGAAGATCAGCATAAACAGCTGAATTCATAGTAAACTTTGGCGAATTTGTTGCTGCGTCTGCGCTGATTTTTTCGACTTTCGGCATAATAAAACTTACACCAAGTGAAAGTGCAACGGCGCAAAGTAACGCCAAAACTGCCGTTAATACATTCCTTGATTTCATTTTCATAAATATTCTCCTTACCACCGCCTTAACCTGCCGCCGCGCCGTATGGTGCGGCGGCAAGCTTAAGAGAGGTTCTCTGCATCCGCATTTGCGCGGATATCAGATGACGTGGTCTAAAAAAATGTAATAAAAAAAGTGTGGCTCCGAAGAGACACACTCTGCTATGTAATATCTCTTCAGGTTACCACACCCGACAATTTAGTAAGCGGATAAAAATTCACTTAAACAAACAGCCTAAAAAGAGACATCCAAGCCTGATTAAAACGGCAGATTGCTTAAGGAATTTTTTGTATGCTAAAAAAGACAATAAAAAAACCGCTCAATATTCAGTTGTCGAATGTGGTATCATCATTATATCACGGAGTCAAAAATTTTACAAGACTTTTCGACAAAAAAATAAAAATTGTGGTCGGGAGGCCACCCAACCACAATATATTGTGTTTATATTTAAATTTATCGCCTTTTAATTTCCTTTTTTAACCGAATTTTCCAGTTTTTTAACAGCTTCGGCGGCTTCGGCGAAAGACTTTTCCTTTTTTTCGCGCAAAGCGACAACCTTGTTTTGCGCCTGCAAAATCCCGTCCTCGTCCGCGCCGCTTTCGGTGAGTTTTTCAAGTTTCTCTTCACCCGATTCCAGCGCGTTTTTAAAGGTGAAGTATTTTATCGCGCGCGAGCTTGCCAAGGACCTCAAACGACTCTCTTCCTTTTCCGCGTTGTACAAATCCGCCTTTTGCCGCCAACTCAGCATTTTGCGCTCGGCTTTTTCAAGCCTTGCCGCGTCCGCCCCCGAGCTTAAAAGTTTTTCGTATTTTGCTTTTGCGCGGCTTGCGGCTTTGTTGTTGTCGGGGAAGATTATCAGAAAGATAAAAAAGAACACTATCATTGACACAAAACCAGTAATCAGGGTTTTGATAAGTCCGTTTAAAACGTGCGGACTACCCCAGTGCAGAAGGTAAGCGTTGCACACGCCCCAGATAGAATTTGTGCCGATTGAAACAAGCACCCAGCCGATAAAATACCACATAGCCTGCAACCACGGGTTGCCGTGCGAGCGGTAAGTCACGTTGCGTTGCAGGGGGAAGTTTATGCACTGCGCGGTGAACACCGCAATCTCGAAAGCGATAAAATATCCCCAGCCGTTTTCATCACCGAAAATAGTGAAATTTCTGCCGCCCGCCGAGGGTATGGGTATCATCGGCCAGCCCGCCGCGCCGTGATTTAAACTTTCAAACGCGTAAGGCAGAAAGGTCATTATTATAAACTGCCAGACGGTTACGCTTGTGCTGAACACGCAGAAAAAACAGACCTTGTAAATCCAGTCCGCAAGGCGGGGTTTTCTTTCGGCGAAGTTATACCAAATACCAAGCCACCGTCTGCCGATATTCTGAAAAAACCGTATAAAGCCGTTTTGCGAAAGCGGCTTTATACAGTTTTTAATATCCTCTTCTGTGCAATCTTTCTGCTCGGCGGCGGTCATTTTTTATCCTTTGGTTTTTTAATAATAAGTTACTACAAACTCTTCGGGCGGTTGGGCGGACTCTAATTTTTCAGCCGTGAAAACCGGTCCCTCGGCGCGGTAAATATCGTTGTAGGCGTAAGAAATTTTCGCCGTGACGTACAGCCAGTCGCGGGTCTTTATATCCTTTATAAGCCCGCGGGTATCCACCGCGAAACCGTCGTAGGCAACGTCCGCCTCGCAACAGGTCATAATATGTCTGCCAAGCACGATGAAGTCCTTGGGCACTTTTTTCGAAACCGCCGCCATTCCCTTAAAGCGCACGGTTTTTCCGATATAATTTTCGCCGTTTTCCGCCATATCGCGGTAAAACCACGCAAAGTCCTTGTCCGAAATTTCGATAACAGGCGCGTTCACGTCGAAGGGCAGGGGATCTACTATGTCGTCCATTTCAGCCTTTCCGCCAACGTACTCGTAGACAATATCGGGGCGGCGCGAAATTCCGCGCACAACCTTGTGGAACTCTTCCTTTGAATACTCGCCCTTGAAACGGTTGAACACGACCATTTGGGTCATATTGATTTTATCGAAAACGAGCTGGCGCATATTTGCGTTGTAGTTTAAAAAAGTAGCCGAGTCGAAAAAGGTCATCATCTGGTTAATAACCCAGCTCTCGGGCATAGCCTCGAAAAACTGTTCCAAAAGCCATGTGCCGTTGTACTCTACTATAACGCGCTGCGCCCTGTACTTGCGGGTCAACGCTTTTAAGTTTTCCTGATTGAGTTCAGCCTCGCTTTCAAGGGTAACGACCGCGCAGTTCGATACGTTGAAATTATCGGGCGCGTACTCTTCAAGCCCCTCTTCGCAAATCAGAAGAAGAGTTCTCTCGCCGCTGTTCATGCGCTCGTCCTCGAGCGTTTCCTGTATGAATTTAGTCTTTCCCGACTCTAAAAATCCGAGAAAGAGATATACCGAAACTTCCTGCGCCATAAGTTTACCTTTTTTAATTAAACGCCGAACAGCTCTTTGAGTTCGTCGCCGTCTATTTTACTGCCGATTACGCACAGCCTGCCCGTGTACGCCGCCGCACCCTCGCGCACGTCGATTTCACCGGGGACGTAATCGAAGTGAATCCACCCCTTTTCGCCCGCGACTATGCCCTTGGCACGGAGTACCGTGCCGAAACGCACCGCGTCCGAAAGCGCGCCGAGCATTTTTTCAAGCTCAGCTTTTTTGAACTGCTTGTTGGTTTCAACACCCCAGCTTGTGAAAACTTCGTCCGCGTGGTGGTGATGCTCATGCTCGTGGTCGTGGTGATGACCGCAGCCGCAGTGACCGTGTTCATGGTCGTGCTCTTCGTGGTCATGGTCATGGTGACAGCAGTGACCATGCTCGTGATCGTGTTCCTCGTGGTCATGGTCGTGGTGACAGCAGCAGTGACCGTGTTCGTGACCAAGTTCTTCAAGCTCGTGTTCGAGGGTGTGAGCGTGTTCCATAGCCGCAAGAATTTCCTTGCCGTCAAGGTCGTTTAGCGGAGTTGTGACGATTGTCGCCTTTTCGTTCTGACCGCGCACGAGTTTCACCGCCGCGTCCGTCTTGTCGGCGCCCGCCACGTCGGTGTGACTGAAAATTATACAGCTTGCGGTCTTAATCTGGTCGTTGAAAAACTCGCCGAAGTTTTTCATATACATTTTGCACTTTACAGCGTCCACAACCGCCGCGGCGGAGTTGATTTTGCAGTCGTGCAAATCCGCGCTTTCGACCGCGCGTATAACGTCCGACAGCTTGCCCACGCCCGAAGGTTCGATTAAAATTCTGTCGGGCTTGTACTCCGAATAAACCTTTTGAAGAGCCTTTGAAAAATCACCCACGAGCGAACAGCATATACAGCCTGAATTGAGCTCGTTGATTTTAATTCCCGCTTCGGCTAAAAAGCCGCCGTCTATTCCTATTTCGCCGAACTCGTTTTCAATAAGAACGAGTTTTTCTCCCGCGTAAGCTTCCTTGATGAGCTTTTTTATAAGGGTGGTTTTACCCGCGCCCAGAAAGCCCGAAAAAATATCGATTTTGGTCATAAGTTTACACTTCCTTCAAATTTTTAGTTTATTTGATTTTAATTCAAGTTCGCCTTTAAGTCAAACAAATTCCCCGACGGCGTCGGGGAATTGCGATCTGCATCTTATAAAAACGCTACGTTTTTGGGTCTTCCGTCCGCCTTGTGGATTATGACGCGCGAGTTGTCGCTGTCATCGCCCGCGAGCGGAATTGCATAGTCCATCGCCTCCGCCTTGGTGCGGAAAAGCTTGATAGCCTTTGAACTGCCCTCTAAGCGCACTTCCCATTTATTATCCTGCGGGCGGCGCGAAACGTGATAAATCTTTTCGGGACCCTTAGGGGTTGATTTTGCAACTTTTTGCGAAACGTCCGCGATTTCAGCTTTTTTGGGCGCGGGCTTTTTGGCTGCGGCTTTTGCCGCCGCAGGTTTTTTAGCCGCCGCCTTTTTCGGCTCGGCTTTTGCCGTCTCCGCTTTCACGGGTTCGGTTTTCTTCGCCGCGGGCTTTTTAGCCGCCTTCTTGTCCTCGGTTTTAAGCACGGTCTGCTTTGCCACGGGTTTTACGGGCGCAACCTCGGGTTCGGTGCGGGTAGGCTCGGGAATGTCCTCGGTAAGAACTGCCGATACCTTGGGAATGCTGTCGCTCTTTGCGGGCTTAGCCTTTGCCGAGGCTTTAGTTTCGGCGGGCTTTTTTGCCGCGGGCTTAGCAGTAGTTTTCTTCGCGGGCTTAGCCGCTTCCGCTTTTACGGGTTCGAGCTGTTTTACTTCTTCCTCTTCTTTTACGAGTTTAACGGTCTTTGTTTCCGTCTTTTTGGGCGCGGGCTTTTTAGCGGTTGAAGCTTTCTTTGCCGCAGGTTTTTTAGCGGTGGATTTAGCGGTGGATTTTTTAGCCGTAGTCGTCTTTTTAGCCGCCGTTTTCTTCACGGGTTTTTCTTCGCCTTCGACTACGGGTGTAACCACTGCCGAGTAAGTAACTTCGTCCACATGTTCGGGTGCGGCTACCTGTTCCGAGCGGTATTCTATTTCTTCCGCGGGCTCCTCTTTTTCTTCGTGAACCTCTTCTGATACAGCCTGCACGTTTTCTTCAACGGGCTGCTTTTCGGGGGCGGTAACTTCGTCCGTTTCAACGGTTGCGCCCTCGTAAATTACCGCGCTTTCGGGCGTGGGATAAAAGGGCTCGATAAGCTTATCATAACCGTTGTCCGAACCGACCTCTGCTGTCTCGGTTTTTTCACCGTTTTCAGGCTGTATTTCAACCGCGGTTTCATCGGCGGAATGACCGTGTTTTTTCTTGCGGCCGGCAGCTATCGAACAGGCGATAATTATAACCACCGCAGCCACTACCAGAGCAATGGCTATCCACGACCAGTTGGGCAAAAGAAATTTAGTATCGGTCATAAAGTTTTTAAACGATTCCATTTTATCATATCCCTCGTAAGTTGTTTTTCAAGTTTGATTGTACACCCAAAAATTTTTAAATGCAAGTTAAATTTTAAACTTTTTATTTCAAAGGATAAAAATTAGCCAAAAAAGGGCTTGCATATGCAGGGGGCTATGAGTTTTTGCGGATAATTTTTCCGCCGGCGCCAAGAATGTTTTTTTCCGCCGAGCGTGAAAAAGAGTTTGCCGTTACCGCAAGAATTTTATCCGCTTTTCCGCGTCCGAGAACTTTTATGTAAGTTATGTTTTTGTTACCTTTGAAAATACGGTTTACAATCTCTTCGAAAGTGGCGCTTTCGCCCTCTTCGAAACAGGCGTAAACAGCCTCTAAATTTATTACCTTTTTTACTCCCTTTTTATACCTTTTTTTCAATGATTTTTTTTGCGCGGTCTGAGGTATTTCTTCAACCGTTTTAAGGGTAATTTTTTCCTCTGTCACGGGCTGGATTTTTTTGCGTTTTACCCTTGGTCTTTTGCGGTAAATTTTTACCTTGACAAGCCCCCTTTCAAGAAGGCTTTGCATTTCTTCAAAAGGCAAAAGTTCAGCATAGTCGCACTCTTCATATCCGCCGCTTTCGGGTTGAAATTTTTGCGCGAGGTCGGCTATTAAGTTCTTTGAAATCTTCTTGCCGCTTTCACTTTTTACAAGGCACATAAGGGGCGTGCGCTTATAAGTTTTTTTGTCCGAAATATCTTCGGCCTGCGGATAATTTTCGGGGTCGAGCGCGCAGAAAAGGCACAGCCCGCCCGCGCGGATCGCAAGCTTTGCCGCAAGCGGTTTGTCGGCGCGGAAGCTCTCGTACCGCCAGCAGATACGGCTTTGAAAACCGCTCTTTAAAAGTTCGTTTTTGAGTGCGGAATAGCTGTCCTTCACTTCCTCTTCCGAGAGGATAAGTCTGGATAAAAAACTTTTGTCGTATATCAGTTTTTCGCCCTCGGCTAACTGCACTTCGGTTTTTACGCGCTCGGCTTCGGGCGGCGCGGCGGGCAAAATTTCAACGGACTGTTCGGTCTGCTTTTCCTCTGTTAACGGTTGCGCTTCGGCTTCTGCTTCAACAGGTTTTTCCTGCCCGGTTAAGGGCTGTTTTGTAACTTCGGCTTCAGTCGGCTCTTCCTCTGTCACAGTCTGCACAATAACTTCGGTTTTTTTCTTTTTTGCTTTTGGTTTATGCGCAAGCCCCGCGCAAACCGCTTCGGCAACCATTACGACTAAGATAATCGCCGCCGCGCCCAAAAGCACCGCCGCAACACCCGTTGAAAAATCCACAGCAAGAAGGTCTCTCATATCTCACCCCGAAAAAATCGTTTTACTACCATAATATTCTTCGGGTACCCCGAAAGGTGAATTTTGCGGTGTAAAAAGCCGCCCTTTACCCGCACGGGGGAAGGGCGGCTTTTTGCCTTGTATTAAGTTACGAGTTGGCTTTTTTAACCGCTTCGCGCCAGCCGTCCAAAAGCTTTACTCTTTCTTCGGCGTCCATCATCGGGATAAACTCGCGCTCTGCGGCGAAGTTATTTTTTATCTCGTCAAGCCCCTGCCAAAAGCCTGCGGAAAGCCCCGCAAGATACGCCGCTCCCAGCGCAGTGGTTTCGGAAATTTTCGGGCGGACGGTAACGCAGTTTAAAATATCCGCTTGATACTGCATCAAAAAATTGTTGTTGCTCGCCCCGCCGTCCACGGCAAGCCGAACGATTTTCACGCCCGCGTCCCTTTCCATAGCCTGAACGAGGTCGCACACCTCGTAAGCAATTCCCTCCAACGCCGCGCGTATGATATGACTGCGCGAAGTCCCGCGGGTAATACCCGTAATCAATCCCCGCGCCGAAGAATTCCAGTAGGGCGCGCCCAGTCCCGTGAGCGCAGGTACAACGTAAACACCGCCGCTGTCCTTGACTTCGGTTGCCCGCGCTTCACTGTCCGCGGCAGAGGAAATAAGACCCATTTCATCGCGAAGCCACTGCACGATTGCACCGCCGCAAAAGACCGAGCCCTCAAGCACATAACAGGGCTTGTCCCCAACGGTTGCGCCGAGTGTGGTGACAAGTCCGTTCTGACTTTTAACCGCCCTGTCGCCCGTGTTCATCAGAAGAAAACAGCCCGTGCCGTAAGTATTTTTCACGTCGCCGCGGCTTGTGCAAAGCTGACCGAAAAGCGCCGCCTGCTGGTCGCCCGCCACTCCGCAAATAGGCACCGCCGCGCCCATTATGCAGGGGTCGGTACAGCCGTAATTATAGCTTGACGGGTGAACTTCGGGCAGCATACTTTCGGGGATGTCGAAGAGGCGCAAAAGTTCGGCGTCCCACTTTAATGTATGAATATTGAACAGCATTGTCCTGCTTGCGTTTGTGTAGTCGGTGGCAAAAATTTTGCCCCGCGAAAGCTGCCATAAAAGGTAAACGTCCACTGTGCCGAATGCGAGTTCGCCCCGCTCGGCTTTTTCGCGCGCGCCCTCTACGTTGTCTAATATCCACTTGATTTTGGTCGCGGAAAAATAGGCGTCCGGCACAAGCCCGGTCTTATTGTAAATCTTTTCGGAAAAGCCTCCGCGCTTCAAGCTTTCGCAAAAAGCCGCCGTTCTTCGGCACTGCCAGACTATCGCGTTGTAAACTGGTTTGCCCGTCTTTTTATCCCATACGAGGGTGGTCTCGCGCTGGTTGGTTATGCCTATCGCGGCAATATCCCCCGCCGAAAGTTTCGCCCGCGACAAAGCTTCGCGCATAACCGCCACGGACGAGCCGATTATATCCTGCGGCGAGTGTTCAACCCAACCGGGCTCGGGATAAATCTGCGCAAACTCCTGCTGTGCGCTTGAAACGATATTTGCGCTTTTATCGAAAATTATCGCCCGCGTACTCGTCGTCCCCTGGTCTACGGATAGAACGTACATATCTTTCTCCTTAGGTTAATTACTCTTTGATTATACCACGGTTTTACACAAATTGAAACCCCTTGCGGGCACAAAAATAAGTTCGGATAAACCGCACTTCCCATAAGGAATAAAAAACTAAATGTTTAATAGTTGCACTTTTATACAATGACAGAAAGCTCTCGAACAAAATGTTCGAGAGCTTTTAACTTCACATTAATAGAAAGATAATTGTAAATTTAGCTTTACTTTTTGTTCGGCTTTCTTTTGATACTCAATAGCCTGATAAAGTCATCAAACAAGGAAGTGTCCGTCGGCTCAAACATTACCCACTTTCCATCGTGGTAAGTATGCGTATTGTCATATATCGTTTGAGTTGCTTTTGAGTAGTTTTCTTTGTCGGCTTCAAACTTTAACCGCTCGCCTTTACCCAAGACAACCATAAACCCTACGCAATTTTCTCTTGCATATAAAGCGCAAAGCGTTTTACCGCCCCGATGATATTTGTATTCGTAGCTCCACGCTTTACCGCCTTTGCCCCACGAGCGTTCCATATTAAAGTGTTCATCGATTAATGCACATAAATTATTCCATACTTCGTATAATGATTGACCAACCAAAGCTGTCATGTCTTCTGCGGTAGGAATTGATTCAAGCATATAAAACCTCCGGGTTCTCCGCTAAATAACTGTTTATCTTAGAATGATTATATCATGAAAATGAAAGTAAGACAACCTATTAAAATAGCGGAATATAAAAACGTATACATATCTCACTAGGCTATAAGTAGCCAGATTCGTCCACAAAAGATTAAACGAAAAGGCGTAGCTTAACGCTACGCCTCATATTTGTATTTAATGCACCTATAAATTCCTTATGGGAATACGGTAAACCGACCCCACGTTTTTAAAATTCAGGCTAGCTGAATAATAGTAAGAGTCGCGCCCGCGCCCGTGTGAAGTATCGCGGAAGTATTCACGCCGAACAGTTCGAGTGAGACGGAAACGCCCGCGTCGCAGGTAACCAATACACTGCTGTTGAAACCCGTTTCGGGGTTGAGCGGCTGAATTGTCGAGGGCGAATATTCCGTGCCGTTTAAAACCAGCCTCGTACCGACCGCAAGCGGCGTTGTCAAATGCACCTCATACATAATGAGATATTTGCCCGCAACGTTTATCATAAACTCGGTATTGTCCGCGTTCATACTGATACCCGAAGTTACCGTCTGCCAGTCGGGCAGGGGAATGTTCGTGCCCGCAAGAACAACGGGTATGGTGGCGTTGGACGAGTTGGTCGCGGACGCGGAGTTGCCCGTAACCTGCTCTCCCGCTTCACCCGTCGGACCTGTCGGTCCCATAGGTCCGGTCGGGCCTGTTGCACCCGTTGCACCGGTCGCGCCCGCATATCCCGTTGCTCCGGTGGGTCCGGTTGCGCCGCGGTAACCGTTTTCACCCCTCGGTCCCGTAGGTCCCGTGGGTCCTGTCACGCCGCTGGGTCCGGTTGCGCCTGTACAACCTGTTGCCCCTGTACAACCTGTTGCGCCTGTCGCGCCGGTAGGGCCGGTCAAACCTCTCGGACCTGCCGGACCTGTCGCGCCCGTTGCACCGGCGGGACCGTTTTGTATTATTATTCTGTCATTGCCGTTTGCGTTGGAGTTGCCGCAACAGCAACACCTTTCGTTATCATCAAAACAATTCATAAACTTTTTCCTTTGTTTTTCTTTCGCGAGGGGTTTACCCTCTTTACCATACTATGCTATAAAATCTGTTCTATTGCACCCCGCCCGCCGTTTTTTTGCCCTTTTAGTATACGTTATTATTTTTATATAGGCGAAATGTTAATTAATAATCGGTGCAGATTTATCTGCACCGATTGAGCGTTAGATTACTATCAAAATATAACAAATTTCTCTCCGTAGAGTTTTTAACTGCTTGGCGTCTTTTTTTCTAAAACTGCCTATCTTTAGTTTTTTGCCATCTTTTTAACTTTATGTGCAACTTCTGAGCTCAACCATCCAACAGTTCGCCAAATATGTAAAGTTTAATAATACACTATAATACTTTATCCTTAATTCCAATTATTAGATTACACTAAAATTCGTTTACCCCAAAAATTAGATTATTCTATAATTAGG
>JAIDFD010000091.1 GCA_029054485.1 Clostridia bacterium
CATCCGCCCTCCTGAGTTGTCTCGTGGGCTCGGAGATGTGTACAAGAGTCAGCCTATAACCGTTATAGATTCTGAGCCTGTTTTGGTGCTGTAATTTTTTGTATCAGCAGGCGTATATGTCCAGGCATATTTGTTTGTACCTGCCTTAAGCGTCTGACCTTCGTCCCAACTGATTGTACCGGGGGTAGAACTCTCAGAGATAAATATTCCAATGTCCTTAATAAGCTCGTGGGATGTATACCAGGTATCTTCCTCAACGATAGGATTGACCGTCGGGTTTGCTTTGTTTATTGTCAGTTGAATGATCTTTTCAGTTCCTCCGCCTACCCACTCCAAGCTGTTATTTAACTTGAATATTACTTTATAAACACCTGCATTTGTTCCTGTGATACTGCCGCTGCACGCAGATGTTGCAGTCATCGGGGATGGATTACAGGTATACGCAATAGTGTTGCCGTCAAAATCTTTTGCCTCAACGGTCATCGTTATATTTTTATAGCCTGTGTTATACGTATGCGTAACTCCGTCTAAATCGGTTGAATTGACTTCGCCTGCGTAAGTAAAGTTTATTGTATGAGAGTCTCCGTCATAAGTAACAGTATCTTTATCGGTAGTTTGTGGCGGCGTAATGTCTGTTGAAGTAACAGAATAATCGAGTATATACACCCCACTGTTAACACGTGCCGATGCAGTCTTCATTGTAGTTTGAAAAGTATACCAAAAATAAACTTCAAAGGGTTTAGGGGAAGAATCGTTATTTGTAAAAACAAGATTACTTACGGTACCACGGTCCTCTGCGCTGTCATCAAGTACATATTTATTTGACATGTTGGCTTGAAAAACCGCCGAACCCATTTTTGAGCCTGAACTATCGCATCTCCATAACGTCGCGATAGCACCAATTTTATCGCTACTCGTGAGGCCTGTTTTCAATTTTATATAAGCCTCCATTGTATAATCCACCTTATACTCGGTATACGCAGGGACCGTCAGCTCAACCTTGAACATTATATTTGCGACGCCCACATTACTGTTAGCAGCTATATCACGGACAGCAAAACTATCCGCAGTATAAATAACCTCCATATAATTGGATACACCTTTATCAATATAATTCCTATCTACTGACGGCACAGCACCTGTCACCGTTGAAGCATCAGCGCTTATTTTTTCCGCCTTGGGCATAATAAAGCTTACGCCCAGCGCAAGCGTAACCACGCAAAGGATAGCAAGTATTGCAGATAATAACCCCCTACTTTTAATCTTCATTTTTTCCTCCTATTCCCCCGCCGTCATCAAAGCGTAGCCGAGGAATTTTAAATGTTTGTTAGTTTATTTGATTTTTCTTTTTTATTAGTTTAAATTTTATAGAAAAGCAGGCGGCACTGATTACACATTTGCACTTACCTTTTTTATTGTGCCGCTGCTTTTTCCTATCCCTTTTTTGTGCCGCGCGCGAAAGAGCGCGCGGCAAAAGGTCTTTCTCTTCATTTGCCGCGCGGCAAAATC
>JAIDFD010000092.1 GCA_029054485.1 Clostridia bacterium
CTGTTGGATAATTTGCAGGGCAATAAGATTAATTCCATAATGGGTATCATAAATGGTACTACTAACTATATTCTCACAAAAATGACCGACTGCGGCGTATCCTATGAAGAGGTCTTGAAAGAGGCGCAGTCGCTTGGTTACGCCGAGGCAAATCCCACGGCGGACGTTGAGGGCTTTGACGCGGTTTATAAACTTTCTATTCTGTCGGGTCTGTCCTTTCATACAAAAGTACCCTATACAAAAATTTACCGTGAGGGTATAACAAAAATTAACCAGCTTGACTTGCAGTATGGCAAGCGCCTTGGCTACGTTTTAAAACTGCTTGCAATAGGTAAAAACACCGCGGACGGAATAGAGGTCAGAGTTCACCCCGCGTTTATAAAATCAACCCACCCGCTCGCGGGAGTGAACGACAGTTATAACGCGGTTTACGTTTCGGGTGACAGCGTAGAGGACGTAATGCTTTACGGTCGCGGTGCGGGCGCGTTGCCTACGGCGAGCGCGATAGTAGGAGACATAATCTATTGCGCAACCCACAACAATTTCAATTATTCGACTTTTGAAAACACCGAAAACGCCGATCCTGCGACCAAATTCGTAACCGATTTTAAAAGCGCGTACTATATACGCCTTAACGCTCAGGACAGAGCGGGTGTGCTGTCAAAAATTACTTCGGTTTTAAGTAAGCATAATATAAGCGTTGCGCAGGTTATTCAGGAAAACGGCAGACCAGACGGCGCAGTGCCTATCATTCTCGTCACTCACGAAACCTGTGAAAACAACGTGCAAAAAGCGGTTGAGGAAATTAACTCGGTCGGCGGGCTTGCAACCGTTTCCGCCGTAATAAGGGTTTGCTGATGAATTGCCTTATCGTTGTCAACGCGTATATTAAAAACCGGTCGCAGAAGATGCAGGCGGAAAGAATTGCGCAGGAATTGCGGCTTTTGGACGCAGAGTGTTCTGTTGCTGAAAATGTCAATCTGTCGCTGATTATCGGCGGAAAAACCGTTGCAAAACGGTACGACTGTTGCGTGTTTTTAGACAAGGACAGGGCGGCGGCGCGGCTCTTGGAAAAGTGCGGGATAAGACTTTTCAACAGCGCGCAGGCGATTGAAACCTGCGATGACAAAATGATAACCCATATCGCACTTGCAAACAACAATATCACCATGCCCGACTGCGTGTATGCGCCGCTTTGCTATTATCCCGATGCTGAAATTTCAGATAAATTTTTGGACGGGGTCGAAAAGCTCGGCTATCCGCTGGTTGCCAAATTTTGTTACGGCTCGCTTGGTAGCGGGGTGTTTAAGATTGAAAACAGATCGGCTCTGCGTGCGTTTGAAGAGAATAATAAGCTCTGCGCGCATTTCTATCAGAAATTTACGGGGAGCGGCGGTGAGGATATACGGGTAATTGTTATCGGCGGAAAATACGTTTGCTCTATGAAAAGGAGCAACAAACACGACTTCCGTTCCAACGTTGAACAGGGTGGAGTGGGAGATAAGTATAAAGCCGATGACGAACTTATTGCACTTTGCGAAAAGGTAGCTTACATTTTACAGCTTGACTATTGCGGAATAGACGTTTTAACGGATACTGACGGCAAGAGGTATATCTGCGAGGTAAACTCTAACGCATTTTTTGCCGAGGCTGAACGCGTTTGCGGCGTAAATATAGCAAAAAAATACGCCGAGTTTATTATTGCAAGCAAAATTACTTGATTTTTTTAAGTTAATTTAATAATATATTAATTGTTCGGTGTAACCGAACAAGCAATGCGGAGATGGCTGAGCGGTTTAAGGCGCACGATTGGAAATCGTGTGTACCCAAAAGGTACCGGAGGTTCAAATCCTCTTCTCCGCGCCAAAATTGGCCCGATATTAAGGCATTAGCCCTAATATCGGGCATTTTTTATGCTTTTTTCAATTTCAGTTTTTTCAATTTTAGTGCGTTTTACTCATTAAAATTTGGGGTATTTTTGGGGTACAAAGTTCAATAATTAAATTTCTCTGCTTCCGTTAATAAATATTCTTCCGAGAAGTCTGTGTAAGCTTCTTTTAATTTGCCTATAGAATTCCCCATCCATATTCCGATGACGTTGTCTGGAATACCGCATTCGGAACAGCGCGTCTGAAAGGTAGTGCGCATATCGTAAAGCTTATGGTGCGGGAGAACAGCCTTAAATCGTTTATCGAGCGTTTTGAGATTAATTTTAGGAAGTTCGATTAAACCGTTAATATAAGGGCGGAGCATTGGTGTAATGGGTATAAGCTTGAATTCTACTTTACCATTTTTGCGCTTGGAATTTTTTGCCTTAATAAAGTTTCCTACAATAACGGCAGTTGCATATTCACCGGGTCGTAAGCCTGTATAAGACATAATCGCAAAAATGATTTGAATAGGAGTGCCGGCATACGCATTAAGCAAAAGTTCTTCTTCAGATTTCTCGATGCGTTTACCGTGTTTTCTTTCGCCGTTCTGATGAAAACACATCCCAACTGGATTCACCTGTAAAGCTCCATGTTTAACCGCGCAATTAAAAATTTGATTAAGAATTGAATGAATATCTTCTTCAAGTCTATGTCTGTCCGAAACCTGGTCTAAAAGTTTTTGTATGCTGGCAGGCAAAATATTTTTCAATTTCGTACATCCGAAGCACGGTTTAATAT
>JAIDFD010000093.1 GCA_029054485.1 Clostridia bacterium
GATATTTCTAAAGGCTGTTATTACGAGTGGCTTAGCGGGAAACGGCAAGCTACGCTTGAAAACGTAATAAAACTTGCCGACCGGTTCGATTGCAGAGTGGATTTTATTCTCGGTCGCGAAATTTAATTAAAACGACAAACCAAAAGCCGCGCGGACTTATCAAGTCCGCGCGGCAAATTTTAATAATTTTAAACTTGACAAACAGTCAGGGACGGTGTAAGATTTTGGGTATGAAGAAAAGAAAAATAGCTTTTGCGGTCTGTATTGTTATAATAATATTGAGCGTATTATGCTTCATATGGTCAGCATATACAGCTGAAAACTATCATATGGCACTGAAAGAATATGATTATGGAAGTTATGAGCTTTTCATCGTGCAGTTCTGGTATGCTTGTTATATTTGCTCGACAATATTTAGTTTGATTATAACTTGTGGCACGATATTTTTATTTATTTATTTCTATAGAAACAATTTTTCTGCCATAAAAGAAGATTGCAATCGCATAGCCCTGCAAAAAAAAGAGAAACGAAAGCAAGCGAAGCGAAATCGCCTGCAAAAACAAAAAGATAAATTGCAACAACGATTGAATAATTTAAATCAATAATGCTAAAGGTGTCTAAAATTAGACACCTTTTTCAATACGTTAAAATACGCAATTAAACGAAACTTTTATCTTCCCAGCCAGCCGCCGTCTACGGCGAGGGTGAAACCGTTTACGTAGTCCGAAGCTTCGGACGCAAGGAACACCGCCGCGCCCTGTAAATCTTCGGGCGTGCCCCAGCGCCCCGCGGGAATACGCGCGAGGATATCCGCACTGCGCTCTTCATCCTGCCTTAAATTCTGCGTGTTGTTGGTCGCCATATAACCGGGCGCGATTCCGTTTACGTTAATGCCGTACTTCGCCCACTCGTTAGAGAGAGTCATAGTAACGCCCTTAATCGCCGACTTCGACGCCGTGTAAGAGGGAACGCGTATGCCGCCCTGATAGGAGAGCATAGACGCGATATTGATAATTTTTCCGCCCGAGTTCTGCTTTATAAACTGCTTGGCAACCGCCTGCGTCAAAAAGAAAACCGTCTTTAAATTCACGTTTAAAACGCTGTCCCACTCCTCTTCGGAAAACTCAATAGAGTCCTGCCTTTTGATAATTCCCGCGTTGTTTACGAGAATATCTATCTTTCCGAACTTTTTAAGCGTTTCATCGATAACGTTCGGGATTACGTCCACGGTGGACAAATCAGCGATTACGTTGTAAAAGTCTTTGCCGCAGAGCTTTGCCGTTTCGTCCGAAGGTCTGCGGGATACGCCCACCACCTTTGCGCCCGCTTCAACGTAAGCCTTGCATATGCCCTGTCCAAGCCCCGTGTTACTGCCAGTAACGATTGCAACTTTACCTTTTAAACTGAACTTATCTAAAATCATTTTTTACCCCTTACGATTTTTATTTTATGATACTATAAAAAACTTATATTTGCAAGCACTATTTTTCAAACGCGACTTCGTACCCCGAAGGCACTTCGTAAACCTTTCCGCGGATTTCAATCCATACGGGAATATGCGAGGGATTGAAC
>JAIDFD010000094.1 GCA_029054485.1 Clostridia bacterium
CACAAAAAGCTCTCGGACAAATTGTCCGAGAGCTTTTTACTATTTAAATTTAAGTAAGATAAATTGAAATTTATCTTATTGAATTTTTATATAATATTAATTGAATTTTGATAATTTGTACCAATCATCTTCTATAAAAATCTCGGCGGATATTATATCAAGTTCAACCCTTAAAGGTTCAATACCATTAATGTATCAATCAAAATTTATGTAGCTAATTAAGTCTGAATAATTCCAACTTATTATTTCAAAGCCGTTTTTCTTTTTAATCAGTTTCGCAAGTTCCGTTAAACTCGAAAATTCTCTTGTTTTATAATATACGTCTTTATATAATCGTCTAATAAACACGGGATGTAGAAACTTTGAATATGTTATTTGGGCTTCATTTTCAAAAATCAGTTTGAATTTTAACTTGCAACTTTTAATATTCTGTTCTTCTATATCATTATTTAACCCTTCGGGAATATCAAAAATAAGATAATCGTTTTCTACAATAACATCTGTTACTCTTGCATCGTGAAAATTAATACTTGATATATCTTTTACAGATTGCATTTTAATTCTCCGCTAAATTACTGTTTATCTCTGAATGATTATACCATAAAAATGAAAGAAGGCGCAACTTAACGTTTCGCCTTTTTACTTTCTCTTGATTAATACGCTTATCTCGCCCTCTCTTCCGCGCTCGATATTGCTTGAAAAGACTTTAACTATATACAATCCCCTGCCGCTCTCCGCAAACACATCGGGCGGGTCGCCGTTCATATCCAGCCCCTTTAAGCTCTCCGCCGAAACGGTAATTTTTATTTCGCCGTCCGAAAGCTGTCCTTTGAAATCCGCCTCATCGCCGCCGTGGCGGATTACGTTTGTCAGAAGCTCGCAGGATACGAGCTTGCTTGCAAAGACGTCGTCCTCGCACACCTCTTGTTCAGTCAGAAAATCGGTAAAGGCTTTCAGCTTTTGCCGCATCATATTTAAGTTATCAACCTTAAAATTAATAATCACAGCAGTGCTTCCTTTAATTTTTCGACTATCTTTTTTTCCGCGCGCGAAACGAACATCTGGCTGACGCCCAAAATTTTGCCCACTTCCGCCTGCGACTTCCCGTCTACGAACCTCAGAGAAACAACTTTCTGCTCGGTCGGATCGAGTTTGCCTATTTCAGTGCGCAGGGATTCGCTGTCCTCGAAGGACTCGAACCCGTCGCGCGTGTCGGGAATTATATCGTACAAAAGCCCCTCGCCGTCCTCGCCCTTGACGGTCGCGTCAAGGCTTACGGGCGCGTGGTACTCCATTGCTTCGATTATATCTTCTTCGGATACGTTCAGTTTTTGCGAAAGCTGTTTTACCGTGGGTTTCGAGCCGTGATTTTTGTAGTACTCGTTTGTTTCGCCGCGCACCTTGACCGCAAGCGTATAAATCCTCCTCGGCAGTCTTACGGCGCGCGAATAATCGCGGAAATAATTTTTTATTATCCCCGTAATGGTCGGAGTTATGTACGTTGTAAACTGAATACCCAAATCGGGGTTGAATTTTCCGACGCCTGAAATCAAAGCCTCTGTTGCAACCTGATACAAGTCATCGTACTCAACCCCTCTGCCCGCAAATTTTTTTGCGAGAATTTCGGCAACGTACATATAGTTTTCCACAAGCTTATTTCTTATCGCAATATCGCCGGTTTTGGCATATTTGCGGAAAAGCTCGTTTGCCTCGTTTGCGTCAATCATATCAAAAGAGTAACCTTTTCAATAACATTTCCGCCGGTAATGTCGCACGAGGACACAAGCGCGGAAATAAGCGCGAGCGAAAGTTCGTTATCGGCGGACTGAGGCTTTCCGCCTATTCCGCTGATTTCACAGCCTACGCCCTTTTCGCGGAAAAACCGCGCCTTTACGCTTTCAAAACCGCAGTTCTTTAAAATCAGCGCGCTCTCCGTTACGCACACTTTAAAGTCCTCTATCGCGTCCACGTCTATATCCGCCGCCGAGCAAACGGCACCCGCGGCAAGGCGCAAAGCTGTCATATATTCGCTGTCGCACAGCGCAAATTCAACGGTAAAATTTTTCATCTTACCTCCATTATGGTATCCAGCGCGCAGATTTCAAAAAGCTTTCTTATCCTCGGCTGAACGTTGCAAAGCACGGTTTTATAGCCGTCCGCTTTCAACTCTTTATAAATTTTTACGAACGTACCAAGCATTGTGCTGTCGATAAAGGTCAGCGCGGCGCAGTCGAATTCAATATCCATTTTCTGGTTTAAATACGCGGCGCGTACCTCGGTATAAAAGTCCTGACTGGTCGCCGAGTCGATTTCACCCGTCAATGAAAATTTCAGTTTTCCGTCTGCGGAAACAAGTTTTACCTGTCGCATAAAAATCCCCTTTTAAGGCTTTCTGTATTTTATTTATAACCTCAATTCTGCGCCGAAAAACGCAGTTTACAGATGTTATTTTATAACTTTTAAGCAAAATTGTCAAATACAGACGCGGGGGGGGGCCCCGCGGGCGGGGGGGGCCCCGGCCAAAAAAAAAAAAGGGAGCAAGAGAGAAAAAAGAGGAGAA
>JAIDFD010000095.1 GCA_029054485.1 Clostridia bacterium
GGGTAAAGGCTTTGACCCCAGAAAATTGCTTGCGCCCGGTTGCGAAGCAATTAAAAAGGTTGTCAAAGAAAAAATGGAAATCTTCGGCAGTATCGGCAAAGCTTAAAAATTTAATGCCTCCGCATTTTAGCGGAGGTTTATTTTTTAGTTTCTTACGCATACTTAATGCGTATGAAAAGAAAATTATTATTTGTTGGCTTGATTTTTGCAATATTAATTACCCTACTTCCCGCATGCGATGCCCAGAAAGCAGGATCGTTAAAAACTATTACCCGCCCCTATATAGCTCAATACGAATGTACAAGCGCAACCTTGGGAAGCGAAAATCTGCTTGAAAAATTCGACTATATAGAAGTAAATCTTGCAGACAAAAAAGAACTTGAAGTAATTTTTAAACTAAAAGGCGGCGACAGAAAAATCATAACGACCACTTACGAATTTGACACCGAGACCCGCGAACTTTCCGCTGACATCGGAATTTTTGGTTACAGATTCAAACAGACTACCAAAATCGAAAACGGCAGATTTACCGTAACGAAAGCTATCGGCTTAAAACAACTCATTATGAAATTTCAGCTTAAATAAAAAATACGCGCTAAACATAAGCGCGTATTTTTTATTCGGGATGATAGTTGCCCGTTATTTCTTCAATTCCTTCGCTATCTATTTTTGCAAAAACCTCTTCCTGCGGTGAATCAAGTTCTTCGTCAATGGTCGTATGCCCCTCTCGCTTTGCCTGTTCACCTAAAAGCTCGCTCGACTCCTCATCGTAAACGGCAAAATCGTACTCCATTTTTGCGAGAGATTCATCGCTGTAAATTTCAGAAATACGCGCCTTTTCTTTAAGCGCCTTTTTACTTCTTACAACTATTAATATAATATAAACTAATAATATAATCAGAAAAACGCTGCCGCTGATTATAGCAACGATATACTGCGGTTCCATATTGTTATTTTACTACTCAAATATTATTATGTCAAGATTAATTTTGTTTAATCGCAATTTTTATACTCGGAATAGATTTCATAAATTGCGGCTATAAAAAGTATATTAATTTTATGAAAAAAATAGTATTCAGCGGCGGCGGAAGCGCGGGACACGTAATCCCGAATATCGCCCTTATTGAGCAACTTAAAAACGAGTTTTCAATAGCCTATATCGGCACGGACGGCATCGAAGAAAAAATTTGCAAGGCGAACGGTGTTGAATTTTATAAATTCGATGCAGTGAAATTCGTTCGCGGAAAAATTTTGTGCAACCTTGCAATTCCATTCAAACTAATCAAGAGTATAAAACAGGCTGGCGAACTTCTTGATATTATTAAACCAGACCTTGTGTTCTGCAAGGGCGGTTACGTTTGTATCCCTCCCGCTTTTGCCGCGCACAAGCGAAATATTCCGGTTTTAACGCACGAGTCTGACATCAGCGCAGGACTCGCAAATAAAATTATAGCAGGCAAGTGTAAAAAAGTTTTGACCACCTTCCCTTCCACTGCCGAACGCTTTAAAAACGGCGTTTATACAGGCTCGCCGATGCGCACCGCCATATTCGGCAGAGATAAAAAAGCAGCCCGCGAAATTTTGGGACTTGACAACCGCCCCACGCTTATAGTTTTCGGCGGCGGGAGCGGCTCTAAAATCATAAACACAAATATACGCGCCGCGGCTTTTGAAATATGTAAGCGCTTCAATATAATTCATATTTGTGGCAGAGGTAATATTGTAGAATCAAATATTAACGGCTATAAACAAATTGAATTTGCAGACGATATGGGGCTTATTTACGCTTGCGCAGACGGCGCTGTTGCAAGGTGTGGTTCCAATTCCGCAAACGAACTTATCGCGCTGAAAATCCCCACTCTTTTTATCCCACTGCAAAATTCTTCAAGCCGTGGCGATCAGGTTAAAAACGCAGAATACTTTTGCAATAAAGGCGTTTGCCGCGCAATATCCGAAAAACAGCTTTCGCCTGACTGTCTTAAAAAAGAAATTTACAAATTATTTGATGACAGCAGATTAAAAACCGCAC
>JAIDFD010000096.1 GCA_029054485.1 Clostridia bacterium
CTACCCATACCCCAAAAATTTCCCACACAAACCCCTCTTATTTTTTATTCTGTTTTATTAACGCCCCTTGGGTTTTCCCTCTGGGCGTTAAAATTTTTTATTGACTGACCATGGGGGGGCAAACCATTTGGTTCGCCCGCCCCAGTTGTGGTGACTTTGCACTATGTACTCAGTCTCTTGCTCAAGTTGTAACTGACACTGATTATATTATAATGATACAAAAGTGTATTGTCAATACATTTTTGTATCAAAGTTGCTAAAATTTTTTTATGAAATTTTCAACAAGATTAAAAGAATTGAGAACTGAAAAAAATTTAAGCCAAAGACAGTTAGCCGAAGCAATAGGGGTAAGACAACCTACAATAGCAAGATGGGAGGCTGGTTTTTTTGAGCCGTCTGCTTCTGATGTAGTTATGCTGGCAAAATTTTTTGGTGTAACAACAGACTATATTTTGGGTCTTAACGACTTTTAAGTCCTTTAATAATTTGTTTTATGAAATTTTCAACAAGATTAAAAGAGTTAAGAACAGAGAAAGAATTAAGCCAAAAGCAATTAGCAAATGCCACAGGCATAAGTCAATCGGCGATAGCAAGATGGGAATTAAATCAAGTGGAGGCAGACGCTTCCGATATAATAACGCTTGCTAAGTTTTTCGGCGTAACAACAGATTATATTTTAGGTCTTACGGATTATTAAATCCCGACAGTTGCAAAAAGCGCGCAGTTGTTGTATAATAACCACCAAAGACACATTGGAGAAGATTTTATGATTAAGGTTTCGGACAGAGTTTCCGCGATTGCACCTTCTATGACCCTTGCGATTTCGGCAAAAGCCAACGAGCTTAAAGCCGCGGGTGAAAAGGTCATTAACTTCGGCGTGGGCGAACCCGACTTCAATACCCCCGCGCACATAATTCAGGCGGCAAAGGACGCTCTGGACAAGGGGCGCACAAAATACGTTGCGGCGGCAGGTCTGCCCGCGCTTAAAAAGCTTATCTGCAAAAAGCTGAAAGAGGAAAACCACCTCGATTACGAGCCCTCGCAGATAATAGTTTCAAACGGCGCAAAGCACTCCATTTTCAATGCGCTGTTCGCAACCATAAACGAGGGCGATGAGGTGCTTATTCCAAAGCCCTACTGGCTGACCTATCCCGAAGTGGTCAAAAGCTGCGGCGGTATTCCAAGCTATATCTATTCCACGCCCCGCCACGGCTACAAAATCACGGCGGCTCAGTTAGAGGCGGCAATCACCCCGCGCACGAAAATGCTCATTTTCAACTCGCCCAGCAACCCTACGGGCGCAGTTTATTCCGAAAAGGAAATCCGCGCCATTGCGGAAGTCTGCCTTAAACACGGGCTTATAGTTTTGTCGGACG
>JAIDFD010000097.1 GCA_029054485.1 Clostridia bacterium
TCATAAAGCCGATAGACCCCAAAACTATTATCACGGGAAAAATTCTGGCAATGGCGGCGACCGCCGCAGGACCGACTATGTTGGACACAAAAAGCCCGTCCACTACGCTGTATACGCTTGTAAACACCATCATAACGATAGATGGTGCGACAAAGGCAAACAGCTTTTTATATGTAAAATGTTCGGAAAGTTGTATTCTCATAATTAAAAAAACGCGCTTCGGTTAAACGATTAACCGGGCGCACCCGACGTCTTATCGACCGTTACCGCTGCGGCAGTAAGTCCTCCGACGACCATATTGTAAATTATCGGTATTATATATACTATAATAGTAATTGTCAAATGTTTTACTGCGTATAATAGTAATTTGTAAACTTTGCACCAATGTGGATAATTTTTACCTTTTTTGCCCCGCAATTTAATTATTTTTATCGCAATTTGTCATTTCCGTATCACAATGTAGATAAATTGTGGACAGTTTTTTGCATTTTGCCGATTTCCACACTTTTCAAACCCTTAAATGTGGACAACTTTCAGTGGATAACTGCCTCTTTTTATACTGAAACAGGCGCAAAACCACCCGCTTATCCACAAACATCCAACCGAATGGATTTATCGCTAAAATGCGCCGTATTTGAGTCGATTTCAATCATAAAGACAAAAATTCAACTAACGGTTTAGAAGATTTTATTGAAGTGGGCGGCGATTTTTAGTATAATTGAATCGTAGCTTAACAACGAGGTGATTTATAAATGGACTACGGTAAAAAAATTGCCTATTTAAGAAAAACGAAAGGAATGACTCAGGAAGAACTGGGCAAGGTCCTCAACGTAACTTATCAGGCAGTTTCCAAATGGGAACGCGGTGAATCGTTACCCGATTTTGAAACAATGTCGCAAATGGCAAAGTACTTTCAGGTGCCGCTCGGCTACTTCGCCGACGAGAACGAAGAACTTGCCGAAACTGCCGCCGCGGGTGCAGTGAGCGAGGCGCCCGCCGAACAGATTAACCCCGCCATAGATTTAATAGGCGTGTGTACCGTATGCGGTAAAATGCTTAAAGAGGAAGAAGTCGGCACAGCACAGCCTAAAATAATGTGTAAGACCTGCCTCGAAAAAGCCGAAATAGCAAACGCGGAAAGGCAAAAAGCGGTTGAAGCAGAGCGCGAAGAATTGAGGCAGATAAAATTAGGCAAAAAGGTTGACCTGAAGCTTGTTTTAAGTATGCTGGCAGCGCTTGCCTTATACGCGCTGTTTGCCTTCCTCTGCTTCAAATTTCCAAACGGGGAAGGGCTGTACGGACTGCTTCTCTTCTTCGTCCCTATCTGCGCGTTCGGGGCGGTATGCGCGGCAGGCGATTTCTTTGAGGATTTGAAAGAAGGTCTTCGTATTCGCAAAAAATATAGCAAATTTCATTTTTACGAGGATGACGAATACAGACGCAACCTTTCGCTTATAATCGGCGCAATTTTTTCGGCAATTAATATCGGTTTATTCCTCGCGCTGTACTTCGTCACCAAAGACTATCTTAACCTTATCGTAATGGCCGCCGCAGGCGTGCTGTCGTTCACGTTCATAAGTCAGTATATGTGGGGCGGAGTAGTAAAGAAGATATTTACCGCAGGCGGTTTCACTTTCAGTCTGCCGGGGTTCATTTTCGGGCTGGATTTAGACTCTTTTCTGTTTATGATAGTAGTCAAAGTAATTCTCAGCGTTATCGCCACGGTTATATTTTTAATAACCACGGCAATAGTTGCCGGCGTCGCAATGCTCGTTTCGGTCGTGACCCTTATCCCCTCGGTTATCCTTAAAACCAAAAAAGACAAAAAGGCGTAATTAAATATAAAAAGGGCGTTTCGGCTTAA
>JAIDFD010000098.1 GCA_029054485.1 Clostridia bacterium
GCCGATTTAAGCTCGGGGTCGCCCTTTGTTATCACCCAGTCAGCCGCAACCGTCTTACAGCCGTCCGCCGCGGTTATCCCCCTGTCGTGGATACAGGTTTCGCCGTCCGGCCAGTAAATCTGCGCCGTAGTCAGCTTCAAAGCTTCGCCCGTCTTACCGTTCACAAACGTGGACTGCATAATTCCCTTGCCGTATGTGCGCGAGGTCTTTGCCTCCTGCCCGAATCCCGAAAGCCAGTTTAAATATTCGGCGGAGTAGTCGGAAAGATAAATATTTTCGTATTTCAGAACGTCGTAACAGATAAGCGCGCCAATCAACGCTTCCGAAGCGCTCGCCGTGCCCGAGTTAGCCAAAACGTAAATTTCGGTGCCGGCAGGCACTCTTTGTCTTTCCGCCGCGGGAATACAGTAAAACACCTCTTTGTTGCCCTTTTTATCAATCGAGTACATTGCGGGTTTTTTCTGTCCTTCGGTAAACGACCCCGCTATCTGACGCATCAAATCAACGTACCCGCCTCCGTCCGAGCGCAAATCGATAATCAGCGAAGTACAGCCCGCCGCGTTGAATTTTTCAACGAGAACGCCGAACTCTCTTGCCGCCGTGCCGTAGAACTGGGAAATGCTTATATAGCCGAAGCCGTCCGGCAAATAACCCATTTCGTCCGTCTGCCTTTCGTAGGGGCTCAGTCCGCCCGTTTCCGCGTCCGAAAAATACCACTGCGAGCTGTTCGTGTACAGCGTTGTATAGCTTGCGGTGTACGCCGCCTTTGCAACCTCGTAAACTTTTCCGTCCGCCGCGGTGAGAGAAACGGGCTCGCCGTCCGCGGCGCCGTCAAGCAGGGTCAGAAAATCCGCCGAGCTTGAAAAAGTAATTTGCCCGCCGCCCGCCTTGCTTCCGCTTACGAGATACTCACCCGCGCGCAGGCCGCACTTGTATGCGGGGGAATTGCCCTGCACGGTGTTCAAAAGAATTCCCTTGTCTGCAACAAACGAATAGGAAATTCCTATACCGCTCTTCGAGCCCGAGTTGCTTGCAATCGCCTGCGCGTACTCTTCCGCGGTGTAGTACTCGGAATATATGTCAAGATATTCGTTTGCAATCGCGCTGAGCGAAATATCGGTCAGTCCGTCCGAGCCGCCGAAGTAATAGTTTTTTTCTATTACGTCCAAAGCCCATTCCAGAGAAGAGAGCTGACTGCCCTGCGTGCATTTTCTTGTAAAAAATCCCGCGGTAAAAGCCGCCGCCGCAATGACGAGCGCTAGCACCGCGGATATTATGTTACGGACAATATTTTTGTTCAAAAAAAATTACCTCGTTTTAGTTTCGTATAAAATGCGCAATATGCGGAAAGTCACCGCCATATCGAAAATGCGCAAATCCAACCCGCACACCCGCCGTATTTTGTTGAGTCTGTACATAAGGGTGTTTCTGTGCATGTACAGTTTGCGCGCCGCAAGACAGACGTTCATACCGTTTTCCAAAAAGCAGTCCACCGTTTTCATGGTCTCTTCGTTTGAAAATATTTCAGCCATACTTTCAACGCCGTACTCTTCGTAAAGCCTGCCGCGCTCCTCTTCAGAAAGCCCCTCCAAAACCGCGTAAAGCGAAATGGGCGGGGGCGGAGTTTTCATAACAGGTTTTTTCCGGTAGTGTTTTTTGCTTGTTTCCCGTGTATCCATAATTGCAAATAATTATAAACCATTTTATACGGTTTGGCAAGCGCAACAAACGCCGCCGACGCCAATAATTATTGCTTGTCCGCCGCGAATAAATACCGTTTTAGGAAGTAAAATATAAAAAAGGCGGTTTTTTTATTATACGGACGAAACTTCAAAATATACCACATTATTACATTTATTTTAATATTTTCTTGACATAACCGCTTATTTGTATTAAAATTATATAACTGATAGTTGTAGGATTGTCTACTTTTTTACATCAAATCTAATTTACGGAGATGAACCAAATGGGAAATTCCGAGCCCAAAATAACTAAAAAGTACGCGGTGATAATTACTTACACCCTCGCCGTGGTATGTCTATTACTTGGACTTTTACTGCCTGTGTTCTACGGCAAAGGGGTTGAAGGTATGCTTGTTATGCAGTTACCCAAAGCCCTTGACATAGTTTGCGGCGGCAAAGGCGCAATCAAACTCGGCAACGACTTTGTTGCTTCACATGTAGTACACCTCTTCGGTTTGAACAAGGCGGCGGTTGACATTACCGCGTGGTCGGTAGTTTTATACGCGATAATAACTTTCTTTGCACTGCTTGCTTTTATCCCCATGGGCGTAACATTCAAAAAGAGCGGCAAGATTACTCGCATACTCGCATATATAATTGAAATTGCCGCCGCGCTTACACTTTCATTATATTTAATCGTTGCTTTGGATTATGCGCAGGCAGGCTCATTCGCTCCCGAACCTTTCAATAAGCACGCAATCAATATCTGGGTTGCATTCGGCGGAACAATGCTTATGCTCATTATCCAGTGTTGCGTAAACAAGAAAAAAAGAGCCGCAGCCGTCAAAGTTTCGCAGTTTATTCTGTCTACCGCGGCAATCTGCTCGCTCTTTGCTTTCTATCTTATAACTCCCAAATTCAACGAACTTTGGGTAAATCTTGCAAGCAAGCTCAAATGCGCGCCCGACCTCTATGCAACGCTTTTCAGCCTTACGGGTAAGCTTCATATCGACGCGGTATTTGCGGACAACTTCCTCAATATGCTCAAAGAAGGCACTGCCGCAGACAAGGCGGTGATTACGCTCGGCGCGATAGTCAGCGTATTCACTCTTTTGAATTTCTTTATAGATATTATTGGACTTGCCTCCAACGGTAAGCGCAAGGGATTTATCTTCAACTGCGTAAGATACGGACTTCCCTTCCTTGCGGCGGTTTGCCTGTTTATATCTGTTGCAACCGCAAAATATACGCAGGGACTTGCCCTTGCACTTCTCTTCGTGATTATTTCAATCGAGCTTGCAATTAACCTCGGAATTATCCTGACGGCCGTTGTCAGACATAAAAAACGCGCGGCTATCCACGACACCGAAACCGTCGGTCAGTCCGAATACACACCTGAATACGCACAAGCGGCACAGACCGCTCAAACGGTGCCCGATTACTCCGATAATCCTGCTCCCTACGTTAGTCCTTATTCACAGCCTTTCGGCTCGGACCAGCCTTCTTATCTCAATCCCTTCGGCGATGCGGGACTGAAAAACACTCCCGCGGAAGAACTGCCCGAACCCGAAGAGCCCGTTGTAAAGGAAACTCCCGCTCCCTCTTACGACCCGACTTTGGGATACCCTCCCGAGTACGTCAACCCCTCGCAGGAATATAAACCTCCTATGCAGGAATACAATCCCGTGCAGGATTACAGAAATTATCAGCCTGTTCAGGATTACCGTCCCGCAAAACAGTCGCTTTTAAATGAAGAACCCAAGCCCGTCGAACCCACCGTTCACAACGTTTACAGCACCTATCCTCCTACGCCCCAGCAGGAACCCGCGCCCGAACACGTTTACAGAGTAAACACCGTTTATCAGGGACCTACGGACGAATTCTTGAGAAAGCTGACCAACGATGAGAAGATAGAGTTTGCTATGATTTTCATTGAAAGAAGCAAGGGCGAAATCGGCAGAGTTCCCGAGTACGCCATAGGCGGCGACAACAAAAAATTCTTCAGCTCGGTATTTATTTACCTTGTAATAATACGCGGCATTATCTCAGAC
>JAIDFD010000099.1 GCA_029054485.1 Clostridia bacterium
GTACCCGATATGAAAATTGTGTCAGAGAATATATTTGTTAAAAGCAAGGGCAACGCATTGACAAGTGAAGCATTTGCCGCTTTTATAAGTGATAACGGCATAAAAGAGTTTTATGTGGCAGGTGCGGACGCAGTTGCTTGCGTAAAATCAACTTGCTATAATATGGCTAAAAACGGCTTTACAGTCCACGTTCTATCAAACTGTATTACAAGTTATGACAAAAAGAAAATCCCCGAAATGTTTGACTACTATGAGCGAAACGGTTGTAGTATTGAAACTTTGGGTTAGTTAAACTTCAATTTATTGTACTGTACTTAAAAAAGCCTCCGAATTTTCGGAGGCTTTTTATTAATGGGTTTTTAAAACTTCTTTGTAGAAGTTATCCATTTCAGACTTGGTTTTGAATTTTGCAACAAACATAGTGTTTGCCATTGCTCCGCTTAAAACATCGGGTATTCTTTCTACCATCTTGATATTTTCGGAATAATTCGCTTTAACTTCATCATCGGAAAGCACAAAGTTTTTACCGTCGCGCCTGCCCGCATACGCGCAATAGAACCTCTCGCCCGTCTGCCCTTCGCAGGTGCCGTTGGCAAACACGTCTGCCCAGATATTATAGACGTCCGTACTGCATGCAAAGTTCATCATATCGGGGGTAAAGCCGCCCGCAGGACGCATATTTACTTCCAAAGCAACGACCTCGCCCTTTTTGCCTATGCGCTGGTCCTTTGTCAGACGGAAAAATTCAAAGTGAACAAACCTGTTTTTCACGCCGAACGCCTTTACGGTGCGCCTGCCAGCATCGAGAATATCGGGCGCAAGAGAGTTGACTATGTAATAAACGCAGTTGCCGTTTTCGTTTACAATGTCCATAAGCGAATTAGGCGTTACGTTGCCCGTTTCGAATACGGGGTTGCCCTTGCCGTCTACGATAGCGTCGTAAGAATTAACCTCCGCTTCGATATACTCTTCCATAATATAAGGAATTTCGGGCTTGGATTCAAGGAAATCGATAAGCTCCTGCTCGTTATTGATTTTGTAAGTTGCGGTTGCGCCTATGCCGTTATCGGGCTTCACGATTACGGGATAGCCGACTTCGTCTATAAGCTTCTGGCAGTTTTTCAAAGTCTTTACTATGCAGAATTTAGCCGTCTTAATGCCCGCTTTCTGATAGTACTTCTTCATCTTAGACTTGTATCTGATTTTCTTTACGTCGCCGGTTTTAAAGCCCGTAGTAATGCCGAACGCCGTCCTCAAAGCCGCGTCGTGTTCGAGCCAGTACTCGTTGTTGCTTTCGAGGAAGTCGATTTTGCCGTACTTAAATACGAAGAAAGCAACCGCGCGGTAAACCTCATCGTAATTTTCAAGATTATGTACCCAGTAGTATTCATGCACGTTCTGTTTTACGTTTTCCGAGAGCGAATCCCAAGGGCAGTCGCCAATCGCCAAGACGTTAAAACCGTGATTTTTAAGCTCGCGGCAAAACTTCCAGTAGTTTGCCGGAAAGTCAGGTGAAATAAATATAAAATTTTTCATAAAAAATCCTCCCTTTATGAAATATGATTAATTATAAATTCAGTTGCCGAACAACACGTTTATAAAGTAAGGTATCTGCTTTCCCCAGCTTGCTTCCGAATGTATGCCGTCCGGTACTATGCGCGAGGTCACAAAAACCCCTTTTCGGATTAAAACCGAAGTTGTTTCCGCAAAATAATCCTTCCGGCTGTCGTGGTTTTTAAACTCACGGCTTCCATAATCTGTATAAAGCCGTGTGCCCGCCTTATATTTAGTATTATTAATAAAGTCGGGAACGCCCTTATAAACCCATAAACTCGGTGAAAGCGCGGCACCGCGCGAAAAGTACTTTTTGTAAGCGGAAAGCGCGTAGAGGGTCATAAGTCCGCCCATAGAACTTCCGCCGATCGCGGTATTTTCCCAATCGGGCAAGGTCGGATAGTTTTCATCGATATACGGCTTGAAAGTTTTTACAAGCCAATCCATATATTTTTTGCCCCTGCCCGCTATTTTTTGACCGCGCATATCAAAATCTATCGGGGAATACTCCGAAAGTCTTTCGTTCCCCTCGTGATTGCACTCAACCGCCGCTATTATGAGCGGAATTTTATTTTCGTCCAGATAGTCCGAAAGTCCCCAACTCTTCCCGAAAGTCGCTTCCTTATCGGAAAAGAGGTTGTGACCGTCGAACATATACATAACGGGAAACTTTTCGCCGTTGCCGTAATTTTCGGGTAAATAGACGTAAGCTTTGCGCGTTTTTTCGCCTGTGAGCGCAGGAATTTTAATATCCCAACTTTCTATCATATGTTTTCCGTCTGAAATGCGTTTCAATTCATATGCGCCGTGATAAACGCAAGTATATCCTCTTTCACCTTTTCACTGCAAGTATCGTTTAAAATTTCGTGTCTGCCGTTTTCGTAGAGAGTAATATCCACTTCTTCTATGCCCGCTTTTTTAAACTTGTCGTAAGCCTTTTGCACGCCCTTGCCGTAGTCGCCCACGGGGTCGTTTGCGCCCGCCACGAAAAATACAGGCAGATTTTTGGGAACGGCGTTTATCGTTTCGCGCGAGCAAGCACTTTTAATTACGCGGAATAGCACGCTGTAACCGTTGTTCGTAAAGTCGAACCCGCAAAGCGCGTCCGCCTCGTACTTGTCCACGTTTTCACTGCTTTCCGAGAGCCAGTCGTTTTCGGTTCGCGCGGGTGAAAATCTTTTATTGTAGCTGCCGAAGGCAAGTTTTTTGATGAATTTACTTCTGTGCCGCCAACCGCAGAAAAGCGCGTCGAGCCCAACGAAAAACAGTGCCGCGTTTAAGGTTGCCATACTTTTAAAGCCGCTTCCCATAATCACCGCGCCGTTGAAATCGCCGCCGTACTGCGATATATATTTACGGCAGAAAAACGAGCCCATACTGTGACCGAGAATAAAAGAGGGCACGTTTCCCACCTGTTTTTTCACCGCGAGCTGTAATGCGCGTATATCCTGAATTATAATGTTAATATCGCGCCTTTTGTTAAAGTAACCCAAATCGTCCGCGCTTCTTACAGACTGACCGTGTCCCAAATGGTCGTCTGCGCAGACGGCAAAACCGTTTTCAGTGAGATATTCCGCAAAGGGCGCGTATCTTTCCGCATACTCCGCCATTCCGTGGATTATCTGTACTACGCCCTTGATTTCGCCCTCGGGCAGCCATAAACAGGCGTGGATTGTCGTTACGCCGTCGTGTGACGGATAATAAATATTTTCCATTTATATATTCCTTATATAACAAATTTATTATATCATATAACGCAAACTTATGCAAGAAAAAAGCAACTTTTGACGTATTAACGTAAACCGAATACGTTTTCAAAGCAAATTTTGCGCTTTCCCTGCTCTATTTCGTGCGCTATTTTGCATAATTCAGCGTTTAACGGCGAGTGCGCGCCGACCTTTTCCGCCGCCGAGCAAACCGCACCGTTCATAAAATCGATTTCACACGGTTTACCCGCTTTTAAATCGAAATACATTCCCGAAACGAGTTTTTTATGGCTGTGCATCGCCAAGGGCAGCAATACGAGCGCGACTCTTTTTTTAAAAGCGCTTTTGTATGAAAAGAGTTTGTCTATGCGGTGTCCCTGTATTTTTTCAAGCCTTACGCCCGATTTTTCTGCGACCGCAAAGACCTCGTTTAAAATTTCAAGCGCGACACGCCTCGTAATTTTATTTTTACCAACCTCGCCGAAAGTCATACCGCAAATTGCGGAAAGTGATGAAAAAGCGCAGTTTATCGCAAGCTTTGCCCACCGTGCGCCCTCTGAATTTTCGGTCACTGTAACTTTGCCCGCGCAGGAAAGGTATTCTTTTACCGCTTGGGTTTTGGCGGCGCCGCCTTTTATTGAGCCGAGCGCGAAAGTCATTTTATTTCTCTTGGAAGTAAGCTCGCACTTACCGCTCCCTGTAAACGTTGCGCCCCAGCTTACCGAACAGCCGAGGCACCTGTCCTCTCCGACCGCCTCAGCAACCGCCCTTTCAGGCAAGCCGTTTTGCAATGTGCAGACAACTCCCTCCTCTTCGAGAAAGTCGTTTAAAAAATCCAAGCTTTCGCCGCTCTGCTTGGTCATTAAAAAAATTACCGAATATCTTTCCGATACCTCTTCGGGCGTAAGCGCGTTCACCTTCACGCAAAAATTCACACCGCCCGAAATTTGCGCGCCCCGCTCTTTAAGCGATGAAATATGCGTGCGGTTGCGGCTGATTAAATCCACTTCCTTTCCCGCCGCGGTTATAAATGCGCCCAAAACGGTGCCCATTGCGCCCGCGCCGAAGATAGCGGCTTTCACTTGTTCAGCTCCTCAAATGCAAGGCGCGCCATATGCTTGTACGCCTCTTCCGAGGGGTGCAGATGGTCGCCGCTGTCGTACCCCTCTTTGAACGCCGCACCGTCCTTTTCCGAGCGAAGCGCGCTTTCAAAGTCGATACAGTCTTTGCCGCAGTTCTTAAGCCAGTCGTTTATTCCGTTTTTCAATTCTTCCCTGAAAGGCGCGTAAGTCCTCCACCCCTTTATCGGCAAAAGCGTTCCGCAAAAAACTTTCAGTCCGTGCTTTTCCGCGGTATCGAAATAGTATTTTAAGCCCCCTTCCAATTCTTCCAAAGTCGGCAAATCGGACATCGGTCTGAAAGGGTTTATTTCGGTGCCAACGGGGTGGATAATATCGTTTATGCCCTGCTGGATTACAACGGTATCCGCGCCGCTGACCGAAGAAATTTCGCGCTCGAAGCGGTGTTTGCCGCTCAGTCCGTAGCTTTCGTATGTAATGCAGTCGTATTCACGCAAAACCCTTGTACCGCTTGCCGCGCGGCGCACGATTGCCGTTTTATTGTACGGGTCGTCCATGCAGAGCATGGAAAGATAGTCGGGCCAGCTCTGCGACGTTATCGAGTCTCCGTAGCAAATCACACAGCGGTTTTTGTCGTCCGTCAACAGGTCTACGCCCGTCAAAAAATAAAATACGTTCGTAGTCCGCGTTTTTTCGAGCGGAAGAACGGATTTCAACGCGCAGTTGCCAAGCGAATAAAAGCCGCTTGAAAGCGGTCCCGTAACAACCACGGAAGAGCGCATAAGTGTAAAATCTTTCAGATAAATACTGACGGAAACCTTGCCAAGAGGTTTTACGCGGAAATCTATTTCGTCCGAAAAAATTTCCTGCCCCGCCTTAATCTTTACGCTTTCCTTACCCGAAAAGGTGACGAGCGCCGCGTCCTTTAAATTTATTTCCCTGTCGGAAACCGCAGGAGCGATTGTAACCTGATTTAATGTAATATCTTCCGTTCCGCAGAAGTTGGAAAAGTGCAGTCTTATTTTATTGCCCGCAAAAGCGCACTTTACCGGATAGCGCAAAGTTATATCCTTTGCGTATGTTTCGGGGCGGTGTTCTGAAACCGAAGCCGCGTTACCCCAAACGGTCACCCATTTAGACATATTATTTATCCTTTTTGTTTTTTGAAATTATGGTCTTTAAGCCCCTGAAAAGCATGCCGTTGAAAATTTCGGTTATTCCTTTTAATATACTCGTATCAAACCCGCCGAACTGCGCGAGCGTGCGAAGCGGCAGGTATTCCATTGTGCCGTAAATCGTACGTTTTTTTCTTACCACGGCAAGGACGAGATATACGAAAATTCTGCCCCATATGCCCTTTGCGTTTTTAAGTTCGCAAAAAGGCGTTTCTGCCGTTGCGATTGTATTGCCCTTTGCGTCCTTTAAAATAGGGTACCTTTCAGGCATAAGACAGAGCGTGTCGGGCGCGGGAACGCAGTCGCAATCCCCCTTTCTTTCTATTTTGCCGCAAAGCCTTAAATCGGCTGAGGACGCGCCTATAAAAACTTCGTATCCGCCCGAAACTTCAACCCACTTGTTACTCTTTGTATCGAAACTGCGGAATGAGTATTCATCAAACGGAATAAAAACCTTTTTGCTTTCGTCCGTGCTTAAAAACACCTTGTCAAAGCCTTTGAGCTGTAAAAAAGGAGCGTTGGCTTTTTCGGGATAACGGATATAAAGCTGCACCGCTTCACCGCCGAAAACTTCGCCCGTGTTTTTAATATCGAAGCTCGCGCCCTTTTCGTTCACCCTTAAATTGGAGTACTCAAACTTTGTATAAGAAAGCCCGAAGCCGAAGGGATATTTTATATTTTTGCCGCTGCGGTAACCCACATTTAAACCGTTGGCGTAAACCGATGAATAGGGGTCCTGCTTTTCATAAGCGTAAGATTTAAAAAAGGTTTCGGTGAGTTTGCCCGAGGGATTGACCTTTCCGAAAAGAATATCGGCAACTGCCGAACAGCTCGCCTGACCGCCCAGTCCCGCGTATAAAAGCGCGGGGATTTTTTCGTCCCAGCTCGTTTCCACGGCACAGCCGCAGAACAGCACTACTACTATATTTTCATTTGCCGCGCGCAGTTTTTCAAGAAGTTTAATCTGCTTTTCGGGCAGGGAATAACTGTCTCTGTCCGCGCCCTCCGCGTCCTCTTCGCGGTAGCCCATACAGTAAATCACCGCGTCCGATTTTTTTGCAAGCCGGACGGCTTTCGCTCCGCCGTTTGCAAACTTTGCGCCCTTTAAACAGCTTTTAAGACTGACTGCGGCTTTGGGATTTACGCGCGAGGAACCGCCGCCCTGAATTACGGGTTTTTTCGCAAAATCACCTACAAGCGCGATTTTCTTATCCTGCTTCAAAGGCAGTAAGCCCTCGTTTTTCAAAAGCACGGCGCACTCGTTTGCACATTGCCCGGCAAAATCTTTATGTCCCGAAATATCGGGGCGCGGCGGCTTTTCGCGGTGTGAAAGCTTCACTATACGCTCCGCGCATTTATCTACTTCCTCTTCCTTTAAGCGACCGCTTTTTACCGCGTCCAAAATTTCGTCCTTGGAAAAATAGCAACAGGGCATTTCGATATCGGCGCCCGCCTTGATTGAGGCAACCCTGTCGTGCGTGCCGCCCCAGTCGGAAACGACTATTCCGTCAAAGCCCCACTCACCGCGCAGAATATCGTATAAAAGCCAACCGTTTTCATTGCAGTAAACGCCGTTTAGCCTGTTGTAAGCAGTCATAACCGCCGCGGGCTTTGCCTCTTTGACCGCCATTTCAAATGCGGTTAAATATATTTCACGCAGCGTCCTTGCGTCCACAACCGAGTCGCAGACCATTCTTGCAAACTCGCGGTTGTTTGCGGCAAAATGCTTTACGCACCCGCCGACGCCCGCGGAATGTACGCCGCCAAGATACGCCGCGCCCAGTTTTCCGTTTAAATAGGGGTCCTCGGAAAAATACTCGAAATTTCTGCCGTTTAAGGGATAGCTTTTAATATTCAAATCGGGCGCGAGCAAAACGTCCACGCCGTAGTAAGCCGCCTCTTTTCCTATACTTTCGCCCACACTTTTCACAAGCTCTTTGTTCCAGCTTGCGGCAAGCGCGGAGTGCGCTGGAAAACAGGTTGCGGGCATAGAACCGTTTATTCCCAGATGGTCGCCCTTTTTGCCCTGTATTCTCAGCCCCGACGGACCGTCGGAAAAGCGTATTTTTTCCGCCCCACACTTTTTGGCGGTATTCCAGAAATCTCTACCGGATAATAGGCGGGCTTTTTCTTCAAGACTGTATTCTTTCATATTCTCTTTTATTTTAACACAAGTAAATTTATTTTGCAACACGCAAAAAAAACGTTCCCGCTTAAATGGGGAACGCTTTAAACTTATTGAACTTCTTTCTCGCGGTTTTTTACATTGAGCCTTAATCCGTTACCTGAAATGATGGGTGAGATTATAAGCCATATCGCCGCCAGCGTAATCAGAACGTAGACAATAATCGAGCCTACCGAGCGCGGACCCTGAAAAATCCAGCCAACGAGATTGAATCCGAAGAGACCGTAAAGTCCCCAGTTGAGCGCGCCCGCAAGGACGAGAACGTAAGAAATTATGTTTGCTATTACCATACCTTTTTCTCCTTAAAATCAGTATCGGTATTATCGGAATAATTATTCAAGGACAAAAGAAAAGACGCGTCTTGCGACGCGCCTTGCAAAGCTATCTCTTTCAGGTTACCACACCATCTAATTTTATCCGCGCAGAGCAAATATATAGAGAAAGAGATAAACGTTGCCGAACGTTAATCCCGCCTGCGTATTTTTCCGAACCGCGGGCCCGGAAGGATTGTAGATAATGTGGTGAAAGTATTATATCATACAATTTCAAAGCTTTCAAGCCTTTTTATCATATAAATTTAATCATTGGCAACTATTTTTCGTAAACGCTTCTCTTTAAAATGCCAATGTAGGGAAGATGACGGTACTGCTCGTTGTAATCAAGCCCGTAGCCGACAACGAACTCGTTTTCTATTGGGAAGCAGTTATAGTCGGACTTTATGTCGTACTCGCGCCTTTCGAATTTGTCCAGAAGAGTAACTATGCACACCGAAGCCGCGCCGCGCTTTAAAAGCAAATCTTTAAGGCAGGCAAGGGTAAAGCCGCTGTCGATAATGTCCTCTACGATAATCACGTCCCTGCCCTTCACGTCTCTGTCAAGGTCTTTTTTGATATTCAGCTTACCAGATGAAACCGTGCCCGAGCCGTAGGACGAAACAGCCATAAAATCAAGTTCTACAGGCATCGATAAAAAGCGGATAAAGTCAGAGTAGAAAATTATACTACCCTTTAAAATTCCCACAACGAGCGGACACTTGTCCTTGTAAACCTCGTCCACCTGTAAAGCCACTTCCTTTACGCGTGCGCGCAACTGCTCGTCTGTCAGCATTATGCGCTCGCAGTCATTATGCAAATCGTGCATATCATTCTCCTTAAGTAAAAAAATTTATTTAAAAGTTTGTGCCGTTCCAGCCCCAATCGTTCACACCGTGATAGGTTACGTAAACCGACCTGCCGTCTATGCCAAGCTCTTTTTCCAAAATATCGCAAATAGTTCCCGTCATTTTTTCATACAGAGAACCCGCAGCCGAACCGAATAAACTTACCGAAACGTATGCGCCCTCTTCAAGTTTTTTACCCGCGAAATACAGGTCGTATCCGTCGTTAATTCCCACCATTAAATAGCTCTCGGTCTTGTGCAGAATAGCAACCGCTTTGCCGAGCTCGCTCTTTAATTTATCCTTTTGTCCGTCCGATAATTTTTGCGTAAGTTTACAGTCGATAAAAGGCATAAAAATTCCCCCTTAAAATTAATTACATTTTAACAAGCGCGAAAGCCTTATTGAAAACAAACTGCTTATCGCCGAAAAAGTTACTGTATTTGGCGAGCAGAAAGTCAATTCCCTTGCCGTGCTTTTTTACAGTTTTCTGCGCGGTTTCGGCGGTAATTTCGCCGCCCTCAACGCCGGACCAGTAGTCCTCGCACTCGCCGTCCGCGGCGTAGAACTCAACGTCCACCGCCCTGTCCATAACGGCGTAGAGTTTTTTGACAAATCTGTCAAGTCCCTCATCGCTCATCTCGTCCCAGACACCTTCCTCTTCGGAATAGTCATCGTCGACGTAGTCCCAGAACCTTACAGTTTTGTCCACGCCGTCCAGCCGCACCGCGATAGTCTTTTCGGTCTTGACGCTCTTGACGTACACGAAAAGGGGCGCGGGATACTTGAAGTCGGGACAGGTCACGTTCAGCCGCTTATCGGGTGACAGTTTGCGCATAAGCAGAGTTTTGAATTTTTCCTCTCTTCCTGCTATATCGTTCATTTTTCCCTCCTTATCTCGTTTGCGCATTACAAATAAGATAATAAATTTTTTGTGTTTCTTCCGTAATTTTTACTCCGTCTGAAATTTCCACTCCGCAGACTAAAAGCACATTATTTCCGTCTGCTATAAGCGGAATTTTTTTTCTCAGCCGCACGGGGATTTTTTTGTCGGTGAAGTAGTCGCCGAGGCTCTTCGTGCCGCCTCCGAATTTTTGAAATCTGTCGCCCGTTTTCATAAAGCGGATAACGGCGGACTTCGGAATTTTATCTAAATCAAACTTTAAAACTTTGCCGTCCTTTTGTTCGGCGGTTATTTCAAGGGGCACTCCGCAAAAGTCTTTGCCCTTATATTCATAAAACGGGACTTCGCCGAAGCGCTCCTCTTTATTCTCTTCAATGGAAACGCAACCCTCTTCTTTGCGAGCGGTAAGTCCCAAAAATTCAAACCTTTTGCCGGTTTCGGAAAACTGTAAGAAATAGAGATTTTCCGCGTGCCAAGCCGTGTAGTCCTTGCGCCCGAATATTCTGCCGACCGCCGACACCGCCGCGCGGCTGAATAGCGGTTTTTGCTCGCAGTGCTTTATTTTTACGCCGTTCGGCACGGACTCTATCAAGCCGCGTTCTTCTACAAGCTTACGGAAAAACTGCTCGTCCTCTGCGGCAAGGCGTGAAAAGCGGTAAATAGCTTCCGCCGCCTGCGGCACGGCTTTTTCAAGCTCGGGCAAAACCTTTAACCGGATTTTGTTGCGCGTGTACCTCTCGCTTGCGTTTGTCTCATCCTCGGTAAAGGGCAGGTTGTTTTCTTTTATATATTCATCGATTTCTCTGCGGGAGCAGTTGATCAAGGGTCTTATTATTTTCAGTCCGCTAATTTCGCAGTCGCAAATTCCCGCAAGCCCCGAAAGAGAACTTCCCCGCGCAAGGTTGAAAAGCACGGTTTCGGCGTTATCGTTAAGGTGGTGAGCCGTTGCGATTACGTCCGCACCGCTCTTTTTGAGCGCGTCGCGGTAGCAGTCCAGCCGCCAGAGGCGCGCGGAATTTTCACTGCCGTCCTCCGCCCCTTCGCGCTTGTAACAGATAAGCGGAATATTTAACGATGCGCACCACTCCTTAACAAACGCGCTGTCGCGCGCGGAACTCTCACCGCGGATACCGTGGTCGCAGTTCATTGCCGAAAGAGTTATTCCGTAGCCGTCCTTATTCAAATAAATATAATGGGCAAGAGCTATCGAGTCCCTCCCGCCGGACAGGGCAACGCATATTTTCAAGCCGCGATAAGTCGCAAGGTCTTTCATACATAAATTATAACAAACAAAACCGAGCTTTGCAACAGCAAGCGGCAAAATAAATATTTTTTCTATACCCCAAAAACAGTTGACAAAGTTTAAATAATCTAATAGAATAATAAAGCCTTTGCAAGAAGGCTAATATCGCGGGGTAGAGCAGCCAGGTAGCTCGTCGGGCTCATAACCCGGAGGTCGCGAGGTTCGAATCCCGCCCCCGCAACCAAAAAAATCCTGCATTTGCAGGAATATGGCGACGTAGCTTAGTTGGTCTATAGCGGCCGGTTCATACCCGGCAGGTCGGCGGTTCGAATCCACCCGTCGCTACCAAA